>NZ_JAIGQA010000036.1:0-52920 GCF_019733245.1 Streptomyces sp. WAC04114 | reverse complement strand
CGGGTGGGGGCTGCGGCTCGGGGGCCGTGTCGTCGGGCTCGGGCTCCGCGTGGGAGACGGGGACCTGGAGGTCCCAGACGGCGACGGTGTCGCGGACACCGTCGCCGTGACCGTGACCGGCGGCGCGGTCGTGGGCGTGCCGACGGCGCCCGCTGAGCGGTGGTCCGCGGAGTCGCCCGAGGGCAGCATGAGGATCGCCAGGGGGACCAGGGCCACGCCGAAGGCCGCGGAGGCCAGCAGTAAGCGGCGGGACGGAGGGCGCCGCGGCCCCGTGCCGTCGGCGACGACGCGAGGCTCGGGGTCTTGACGGGTCGTGTACGCCGAACCGGACCAGGGCAGCAGGCCCTCCGCCAGGGCCGCGCGCGGGGTGTCCCGCAGGCTCGTCAGCTCCTCGTGTGCGGCCGTGCAATGCGGGCATTGCGCCATGTGCGCGTGCAGGTCGGCACTGTGGCGGGGGGCGTCCGCCCGTGTCGACTCCTCGATCAGGCGGCGGAAGTCCGCGCAGCGCGGGTCGTCGGAGGCGGCCAGGCGCGACCTGAGACAGGCCTGGGACATCGCCTGGAGGGCCTGCGTCGTGCCGTACACCACGTCCTGGGGGGCGAGGTCGAGGAAGGCGGCCGTGCGGCCCTCGGGCTCCTCGTCCACGACGGCGTACCAGAGCAGGCCCTGGGTGCGGGAGGGCAGGGCGTGGAACGCGGCCAGCAGGGGCGGCAGCGGGCCCCCCGGGGTGCCGGTGGTGTTCAGGACCAGCAGCAGGCCGGGGTCCAGGCCCGCGGAGCGGTCGTCGCGGGCCCAGGAGGCGGCCAGCCGGGCGGTCAGCAGCAGGAGGTGGTGGCGGAGCGGGACGCGGGGTTCCACACCGTGTGCCGTCTCGCGGGCCGCCACCGTGAAGGTCTCGGCCACCAGCCGCCGGGCCGCCGACTCGCTAGCGGTGCACAGCCGGGCGTAGCCGAGGGCCGCCGGGCGGTGCCGTCGGTGGAGCTCCCGCAGCGCCGCGTAGGCGGTGGCGGTGTCGCCGCGCAGCAGGACGGTCAGCCGCGCGTCCGGCGCCTCGTCGTACGGCCCGTGGCCCGCGTCCCCGGCAGTGTCGCCGCCCTGAGCCATCCTCGCCCCTCCTCGCCCGCCACCCATCCCCTGTCCTGACGTACCAGCCAGTTTGGGGTGCCCACATGGTGGCGGAGGCGGCCCTTTCGGAAAAGGGAGTTACCTGGGGTAACTGATCGGGGCTTCGGTAACCGGGAAGCGGACCTCCGAAAAGCGGAGCGGTCCGGCGTCGTGGGCCGGACCGCAACCGCTCGCGGAGGTCACCCGGAGAAGCCGGAAACCCGTACGGGTTCGTGCGGACTTACTTCTTCTTGCCCTGGGTCTGGCGGGCCCGATTTTTGGCCCTGGTCAGAGGGGTGGCCACCCCAACTGACCAGCAGTCGGGTGGTCGTTAGTGATCGTTGTCTGTCGTCGTTGGTCGTCCTCGGAGGGCCCAGAGTGGGCCCGGAGGCGCCGTCCTGGGTCTCATTGACGAAGAGGAGCAGCGGCCGCGGCCGGCCTGCGAGCGCAGTCGTCACTGCGCAGGCAGGTCCGGCACCAGCGCCTCTGCGTCAATAGTTGCGGTCCACAGCAAGGTCACGCTTGTCGTTTGTCTCTCCCTGGATAGTCAGGAAGACTGCCGGCGGCTCGTCGTCTTCGCTCCGGGCCGTCTCTTCCAGAAGAGTTAGCAATCGCTCTGCCGCGTTCAGCTCGAACCACTCGCTAGTACCTGTGGCGACGGTCAACCACCTATCAGCAGTGGACAGGCCAGGAACGAAAACCTCTAGGACGAACTGTCCATCCGCATCGTCGTCAGCCTCGCGCACGCGGGCGCTCACGATGTCCTCGCCCCGAACCCACGTGCTGACTGATGAGCCTCGCGTGTCCAACCAGACACGTGGCCTCTGGGCCAAGAATGCGCCCCGTAGCACTGCGTACGTCACGGCAGCGAGGCCCTCTCCAACCGCGTCTGTCAACTGGCCGTCGCCCGTCCGGTTCTCGGCCCGCTTGGCCTGCGCTGCAGCCTTCTGCTCCCATGCCGACACGAATCGTCCCCTCCGTTGTTTGCCTGTCGGTCCTGCTCTCCCCACCGACACGACCGACACACCTGCCGGGGGCGGCGATTCCCCAGAGACCCGACACCACAGCCGTTTTCAAGACCAGCCACCTTCTGGGGCCGATAAGGCCTCTGACCTGGTCGCCCTCCGCCAGCTAGAGGCCGGCTGGCGGGCTTCTGGCCACAAGATGGCCGCACTCCACACGCCCGCGAGATCGAGCCTCGCCCTTGTCAGGTTGATCGCTGCCCCCTCTTCGGGGAAGCCATGGGCGAGGGCGGGCGTGACGGCCGCCCCCAACGACCTTCCGCTTCTCAAGCCGTGTCCTGCCGAGGAGGTGCCCAGTGGGGGACGGTGCCCGGGGCTCTTACGGCCTGACCCGCGATTGATGACGGACCGTGCTGGCCTGGTGGTCCGGCTGGTGGTGATTAGCAGGCCGTAGTGCGGGCCAGTACGAGTTCGGTGCTCGGCTTGTGACGGGTGGCCCGCTTCGCAGCGCGATCAGAGACCAGCCCGGCGATGGCCCGGTGGGTCTGCTCGTACTCTTCGCGACGGCCGGTGTACCGCTGTAGGGGGCGCCACTGCCGGTGCTCGGCGTTGGCGTGTTCGACACAGATCCGACGGGAAGACTGGCGGCGGCGCATCTCGCGCCATCCGAACCGTTCGGTCAGCGGCGCGTTGTCGATGTCCTTCGGTTTCCTCGGTGGGGCGCTGATCTGGTCTGGGAACTCGTTTCCCAGGCCCCGGTAGCCCTCGTCGACCTCAGCCTCCACGGTGGGGTGCTGGTGGAACTGCTCGGCGATGCCCTCGGTGCGCACGGCGGTCTGGTCGTGCATCCGCCCAGGACGGGCGGCGCCGGACCACAGGGTGCGGCCCTGGTGATCGCTGATCGTGGTGGTCTTGATCGTGTTCTGCTTACGTTTGCCGGAGATGAAGGCCCGCCGGCCGGGGCGGTGCGCCTGGGGCCGGCGGACCTGGGTCTCGGTTCCGTCGATCCGCAGCGTGACGTTCTCGGCCGCGGCGTAGGCGAACACGTCCTCCAGGGTCCGGAGCCGCAGGCCGGGTCGGTCGGGTACCGCGAATCCGCGCTGGGCAAGCAGCGGGCGGATCTCCCTGATTGCACGGCCGATGGTGGAGGACCCCACCTCGTAGATCACTGCCAGTGCCTCGTGGGTCAGCCCGGTACGCAGGTGGACCAGGGTTGCCAATACCCGGTCGATAAAGGCCAGTTCGTACTTCGGCCCGGCTCCGGCCTGCCGTCGGCGAGCGCTCTGCCGCCGCTCGTGCCGTCCAGACTCGCAGCGCGCCTCCCAGCGGGGTGCAAGTTCTTCGATCAACTCGCCGAGATGCGGGCGTGTGACGCCGCAGAAGGCAGGATGTGACATGGCCGTGCGGGCTTGCTTGATCTTCACATCTCAAGAACCCGCGCGGCCGTCGTCATGTCACGGCCTGCGATCAATTGCGGTGGCCGCGGGTTCAGGGACCGACGTACTCGAAGACCCCGCCGTACGGGTGTCGCAGCACGGCGCGGTGGCCATTCGGTGTTGGGGAGGTAGCAACGATCACCTCGGCGCCTGCTGTCACCGCTTCCTTCACCGCTGCGTCCAGGTCTGCGACCGCCAGGGTGGCCGTCACGCCGGCAATTCGCTGCGCGGCCTCGTCAGGACCGCTGAACAGCAGGAAGGGGCCGACGCTTGCCAGGGTGACCCCGGCGAAGGCGAAACGGGATGCGGTGCTTCCGGTCAGTTTCTCGTAGAAGGGCACAGCCGCGTCCAGGTCCTCGACGCGCTGCCGCACGACCACTGATTCGATAGCCATGACCGACATCATCACACCATCGCATCGTCCGGCCTGGCTTGGGTGCTGTCCGTGCTCGTGTACATCGACTCTGCGTCGACCAGGGTGCTGCTCGACGTGATGTCAATTGCCGTCGTGACCTGCGTACAAAATCAATCGCGGGTCAGCCCGTTAGCGCGTCGCAGACGTTTGCTGCTGTTGGCATCGGGCCGTCGGTCAGCACTCGCATTGGGTGACGGTCATTGCTCGCCCCTCTCATCCATCTGCTTCCACCTTTCGAAGATGGGCATGAAGGGCCCCAGTTGGGACATGTCTTCGTCCGCCGGATCTGAAATGATGGCGCCGAAAGAGATTTCCCCCGACTTAGCTCTACTGAAGGGGGCAAGTAGGGACAGGCGCTCGCCAGCTCTAGTAGCCGCTGCAACATGAAGCACTTCTTGCCTGTCCTCCCGTTCACGAGGCGGAATAGGCAGTCCTTGCGCGTCGCGTTTATCATCTGGCGCCCACCATGCCTCAATGGCTAGGACAATTCCGTCTGCTCGCAACGTTTCGACGCGATCCGCAAGCCGATGAAACATCAAATACTTCCCATTCTGGTCAAAGAAGGTGGGAGAGATCATGTCTACGATCTTTCCTCCTCTGTAGGACCACATCATGGGCATGTAGTGTTTATCCTTCTGCAGCACCATGCGCGCCGCCTCCATCAGTTGCGGCGCTGCTTCGATGGGGCTAGAGGCTGTCACGGCAAATGTTCCGTAGCGCTGCTTCGCCAGTTCGACCTGCCGGTCATTGCGATCAATCCGGTGGACTACTTCGTCAATACCGAAGCCCCCTTCAAGGTCAAGGTGCTCTTGTCTGAGGCTTGAGTTGATGTCCATGCAAGCTAGCGGTTGCACGCTGATGACCGGGGTGACACAGGCCGGTTCCCGTTCGTCAAGAGCACACGAGTTGGCGCCGGCGGCAGTGTGTCCGGCGTGAAGCAATCTACTTAACTCGATGAATACTTCCCTCGTCGCATGGAGCAATTCGTAGTCCGGGAGAGCCTTGTCCACCCACCTTCGGGAAACGCTGACGACTCCTACCCGAGGATTGCCGGGATTGGAGAATATTGCAGCAAGCATCTCGTGCGATGACATTCTGGGCGGAAAGGTGAACTTTCTCTCTTCTTTTGTACTCCAGTCAGCCACCCAACGAATTTTTGCTTCACTGAGCAACTCAAGGTCGGATTCCTTGACGATCCTGTTCCTGGATTTAACGGCCCACCGCATCAAGGGTCTGGGGGTGACATCCTTGACGAATCGCGTGTACCAGTCTTCATATCCAACAAGTTCGGCCTTCTGCTTTTGGACCATGAAGGTTACATTGCGCAATCCTTGAATTAGCGAGTTCAGGTGCATTCGAAAGCTGTCAGGCTGCATATACGCAGCCGACATTGCGTGCCACATCGCATGGCAATCCATCAGCCGTTTGTGTGCGGTTGGCATGGGGCACGGCCTGGCAGCAGTCATGCGCCGAGGATAGAGAAATGTGTGACCCATGGGTGCGCGTTTCGCCTTCCTGACCCTTATGTGAATATTTGTCCCACCATGGGTTCAGTTGCTTCGCGCAGACAGTGGTGATGTGGGCCTCTTGCTGTCCGCATGACCGCTTGGGCGGCTCAGGCGGCCCGTCGCAGTCGGGCTGGTGCAGGCGTCCTATCCGTGAAGCCGTGGTCTGTTGGTCGCGCCACCCGCTGCGCGAGCCACCCGGAGACCCGGGGCCCACCGTTTACTGCCGTTCCATCGCGGACCGTGCGAATGTACGTGAACCCGTGCTCAACGTAGTACTCCTGGAGCTTTTTGTTCGTCGTCCATGCATCCAGTCGAATCCACCGAGCACCGGCGCGGTAAGCACGGTCACCAGCCCAGTCGAGCAGGCGTCCGCCGAGGTCCTGGCCGGCGTACTCGCGGGCCACCGTGAGCTTATTGATGAACATCGACGGCTCGCCTAGTTCTTCGTCAGTCCAGAGACCCTCTTCCGCTTCCGGCGTAAGCGTGATGGTGCCGGCGGTCGTATGCCCGTCGCGGAGCATGAACACCGTGCCCGCTTCGATCGTGGCGAGCAGCTTGTCAGCCGGGTACGGACGGCTCCACTGGTCGGAACCAAGGCCGCGCAGCCAAGCTGCTGCCTCCTCGCGGAAGGCCAGCAGCTTGGACACGTCCTGCGGTTCTGCCGGGGTGATGATCACGGGCTCTCGCTTCGGGCGGCGATGTCGCCGATCTCGTAGTTCATCCTGTTCAGGTCCCCCCGGAAGGTAGTGATGGTGCACCGGATGGGGCGGTCTGCCGAGTAGCCCGTCCTCGTCCACAGCAGCACGGGCACGCCGGCGCCGACCTCCAGCAGCCGCGCCTCCTCCGGCGTAGGCATCCGCGTTGCGATTTCGTCGAAGTAGCCGATCTGCTCGATGCCGCTAGCGGCGAGATACCTAGTGGTGCCCTCTTCGATGTCCCCGGGCTCAGCCAGGCGCGGGCGCTCTTCGATCAGCCAGGCCGGGTAGTAGGTCGCCTGCGTGGACCACGGGACATCGTCGACGTACCGGTGACAGAACCGCAGAACGGTCTTGCTCCCTGCGTCCACCTTCAGCCGCTCTGCGATCTCTGCAGGAGCAGGCAGCATCTCGACTCGGAACGTCTGATGCGGCCGACGGCCGGCGTTCGTCACGTCGGTGTTGTAGGCGTCCCCGTTCTGGGGGAACGTCAGGTTCTCGAAGCGCGAAGCGTTGAGCTGGAAAACCTCGTGCGATCGGACCTCGTAGCCCAAGCCCTGGCTAGACGTGATCAGACCCTCGCTGACCAGCAGGGCAAGTCCCGACCGAACGGTGTTTCGAGAGGCATCGAAGCGGGCCGACAGCTCGCTCTCGGAAGGCAACCGGCGGTCATGGTCGAATGCGCCGTTCACGATCTCGCGGCGTAGCGCGTCGGCCACCTGTCGGTACTTCGGCTGCTTGCTCATGTGGCCATCATCGCGCACTCGACCAACTTGTTGGTACATGTGGGCCCCAATCCCTTGACGACTCACTGTCCGTGGGTGCAGCATCACTGCATCAGCTTGTACCAACAAGTTGAGCAAGCGGAGCAATTCCCTTGAGTTGGTCTTGCCTGCACTGAAAGCGCCCGGTGAGCCCCGTGAAGACGGGAGCCCCTGCCTGGGGTTACTGCGCTCACCGGTAGCGGTCGCTACTTGAGAACTGCATAAGTGGGCCCCGTCTCCCCGAGTCGAAAAGACGGACCGCGCGACTGGACTCGCGCATCAACCTTTGCGGCCATCGCCGCGCCGGTTGCCTCCGCTGCTCGTCTCGCACGAGCAGTGCCGAGGGGAGCCGGAACCGACTCCAACGGCGCGCGGCTCCCGGGGTGCCACCCGGGAGCCGCTGTTCGGGCCGTTCACCCTTCGAGAGGAACACGACCCATGAAGATTCTCCCCCTTCACCCGCTGTCCGACATCGACGCGACCGAGCAGGACCGCGAGCCGACGGACGCGGAGCTGGACGCCATCGACGCCGAGATGCCGCTGATCCGCGCGGAAGTCGAGGAGCTGGACGTTCGGATCAGCCTCATGGACCGGCCGGTGACCGAGCTGGACGCGCGGCGGCTGCGCCGGGCCCGCCGCAAGGTGCTGGCCACGCGTCGCGAGCTCACGAACCAGACCCGCACGGTAACGGAGGTGGGGGCGTGAGCGAGGACCTGACGCTGGACGGCCTGGCCGTGCCGCTGCGGGCGCTGCGCCTACTGGCCGTGGACTTCAGCCACCTTCCCGCGCCGGACGTGCATGTGTCCCCCATCTTCCCGGACCGGCTGGAGCTGAGCTTCCACCGCGGCCTGCCGGACTTCGAGGTCTGGCGGGAGGCGCTGGGCATCTCCCCGGACACGGTGGTCTACCGCGAGCAGGGCGACGGCCGGACGCGCGTGCTGAAGGCGTCCGCCGACTTCGCGGGAGCCGCGGTGGAGTTGACCGGCTACAGCGACGCATGGGCCCCGGAGCTCATTGGGGGTGCGGCGTGATCCGCATCGTGACCGCCGGCCGTCTTCGTCGGCTGGAGCGGGAGACCGGGCAGGCACGCACCCGCGCTCGGGAGACGCAGGCGCAGGCGGATGCAGCCTGGGGCCGCCACGTGCGGGAGCTCTTCGCTGTCACCGATCGCGGGGAGCGGGCGGAGGCTGCCACGGCCGAGGTGGACGAGATCCTGGCCGGCGCGGTGGCGGAGCTGTCCGCCGCGCAGCAGGAGCTGCTGTTGAAGGACATCGAGATCCGCCAGCTGCGGGAGCAGTTGGAGGGCGACTCGCTGGAGGGACGGTCGCTGACGGTGCTGTTGCACTACGGCGAGCCGCACACCGTGTACGCCTCCCGCGAGGATGCCTACGCCGACACCGCCACCCACGGCGCCGCTCCGGACCGGTGGGTGCCTTGTGGTGAACGCCCGGCGTCCGCGTCCATGTGGCGGTGTGAGGCGTTCATCTACAACGCCGCCTCCAACGGGTTCCGCCGCGCGCACATGCCCGACCGCAAGCCGATCGAGGGGGCAGCGTGAACAGTGTTCAGACGCGTTCAGCGGAGCGCGCCCTGTCGGGCGGTACGTGGCTGATCGTGTGCGGAGCGATGCTGTACTCCATCCTCACGGTCACGCCGTTGATGGCCGCGCACACGGCCGATGAGTGGGACTGGACGGCGCCAATCCTGCCGCTCGTCGTGGATGCCGCTGTGGTCATCGTGGTCAAGCTCGATGACGTGCTGGCCCGCCTGGGCGGCAACGGCGGACGCTGGCCCATCACCCTGCGCTGGATGACCGGTCTCATGACCCTCGCCCTCAACACGGCCGACTCCGCACTGAAGAAAGACCTGGTCGGCGTGGCCGTCCACTCCGTGGCGCCGCTGCTGCTGATCGTCACGGCGGAAACCAGCCTGGCCTACCGGCGGGCGATCGCCGCCGCCGTGGCGGCCCTGGAAGCTCAGCAGCGAGCCGAGCGGGAGCGGCAGGAGCAGGTGGCCCGTGAGCGTGCCGAGCAGGCCCGCGCTGAGGCCCGTGAGGAGCGCGAGCACGCCGCGCAGTTGGCGCGTGAACAGCGTGAACACGAAGCCGCTTTGGCCCGCGAGCAGGCGGAGCGGGAGGAGCGGCGGCGGCGCGAGGAGCGGGAGGCCCGGGAGCGGGCGGAGGCGGTCGAGCGGGAGGCTCGTGAACGCCGTGAACGCGAGCGTGAACAGCGTGAACAAGAGCGGTTGAGGCTTGAACAGCAGGCCCGGCAGCGGGCCGAGGCTGAGCAGCGCGAGCGTGCCGAGCAGGCGGAGCGTGAACGCCGTGAACGCGAGGAGCGTGTGGCCCGTGAACGCGCCGCGCTGCTGGAGCGCGGCCCGGCTGAGGACAAGCTGCCGGAGGTCGAGGCGCGCCGGATCGTGGCGGCTGCGTTCGAGTCGGGCCTGTCGGTGCGGCAGGCTGCGGAGCTGTGCGGCTGGTCGGTCGGCTGGGTCTCCCAGCGCTACGCCGAGCACCGCGACCCCGCCGACGGTGGCCGCGCTGAACTCGCCATCGCGGGTCAGTGATGGCCAGCATCCCCGTCTACCGGTGGCGCCTGGCGCCGGACGGGTTGGCCACGCGTCGCCAGCTGCGCGCCCTCGGGCTGCGGCCCGGTGGTCAGGAGGTGGCCGCGCAATTGAAGCGTCCGCGGCGCCGCCGTGACCCGCTGGTCGCTTACCTCTACCGCATCGACACGGCGAAGCCGGTGCGGCCGATGACGCCCGCGAAGTGGGCGGCCCTGGCCAAGGCCAACGCCGCCCGCCGTATCTGCCCTGAGTGCCGGCGGGATGCCGGATACGTGATCCCGCCTTCACTCGGCATGTGCACCTCGTGCGCCTTCCCCGATGAACAGCGCGCCGCATAAACCCTGTTGGCAGGCCCGGCCAGCAACCTCCTACAGCCCTGGCCGGGCCCTACTCCCCGTAAGGAGTGCTCACAGCATGACGGAACTCAGTACTGAGCCGGTAGCCGTCGAGGCTCCCGCACCCGCACCACCCCCGCCCGTATCTGCGCCGATCGAGAAGGCCCCGGCCGATTCCGAGGTGGAGCACACCCCCGGCGGCTGGCCGGTCGTCCCCCTCGCCCTGACCGGAGCGAACAGCACCGTGGGCATGGTCGCCACCGCCGCCCTGGCCGGCGGCCCCATCGCCGCCATGGTGGCCGCCACCGGCGCCGTGGTTCTCGGCACCGTCGCCGCCACCCGCAGCCGCAAGAGCGACCCCCGCAAGGAAGCCCGTCGGGCCGCCGCCCGCAGCGCCGGCCGGTCGGCTGCTCGCAGCGCGGGTCTGCGACGCGGCGGAACGGGGACGGCAACAGGCGGCAGTCGCGGCGGGGGCCGTTCGTCTGCTGCTCGTGGCGGCCGCTCCGGTGGACGGTCGGGCAGCGTGCCCGGCCAGCACCGCCGCGGCTCCGGCACGAGTGCCCGGCACGGCAGCACCACCCCGGCCGGGAAGACCCGCAGCAAGACCGGTCAGCGCACATCCAACCGCGCGGCCGGGGCGCTCAGGAAGGCTGCCGGCCGGGCGGGGCAGGTCAAGGCCCTGCGGTCGGCGCAGCAGGCTGCAGCCGGGTCCCGTGCCGGACAGCGGGCGCAGACCACCGCCGCCCGCCGCGCGGTCGCGGACGCCCGACGCAACGCCAAGGCCCGCGCTGCCGGTGGCGGCGCCGGGAGCACCTCCCGCGCCGGGCGCAAGGGTGGTCTGGCGGGCCGGATGCTCGGCGGCGCCGCCCGTAAGGCCCGCGCCGCGCGGGACAGGGCGGTCACCAAGAGCCGTCGGCAGCGGGACGCCAAGGCGGCCGGCACGGTCGCGTCCAAGCGGGCAGCGGTCCGTAAGGCCCCGGCCCGCCGGGCGGCCCGGCAGGCGTTGCGCCGGTCCGCGGCCCGCTTCCACGGCCGGCGCCTGCTCGCCGCCCTGCTCGCCCTGCCGGTCGGCCTGCTCGGGCTGGTCACCAGCCCGATCGGCCGGAAGCTCAACCTGCCGTGGCTGATCCACCCCGGACGCCGCCTGTACCGGCGGCTGGCCGGTGTCGCTGCCGAGCAGCGCGCCGCGCGGGATGAGTCGATCCGCCAGGAGCAGGCCGAGCAGGAAGCCGCCGCCGATGCGGAGGCCGCCGAAGACGGCACGGACGGCATCGCCGACGGCGTCGAGCGTCCCGCATCCACCGTTCCCACCAGCACGAACGACCCGTCGATTGAGGGAGAGCACGTGTCCGGTTTTCGGTTCGAAGAGGCCGCTGCCGAGATGGAGCAGGCCGCCAACTCCTACGACCCCGACAACGCCATGGAGATCCTCGCCATGGTCGAGGGCCTCCCCGCCGCCCTGACGTCGGTGGCGAACGTGATGAAGATCCTCGCCGAGCGGTCCGACTCGGAGTTCCCGCTGGAGAAGGCGGTCGCGGACGGCTTCAACGACATCTTCGGCGCCCTGATGGCCGCGGTCGCGGTCGCCGAGGACATGGGCCCGCTGTTCCGTGAGGTGCACGAGCAGGACATCGCCCGGCACGAGGACCCCCGCAACGGCACCGAGGCTGAGAAGGGCTGGAACGTCTGACATGAGCAGCACCGCCACCGCCAAACAGCAGAGCAGTGGCCCGGTGCTGGACTGGGCGGCCGGTCACGGACCCGTGACCGGCGCCCTGTCCGCCACCACCGGAGCCTTCGCCGTCGCCACCACCGGCGCCGCCACCGCCATGCCGCCCGGATGGGCCCTGGCCGTTGGCGCGGCCGGCGCCCTCGGACACACGATCGTCGGGCTGCGGGTGCGCAACGCCGGCCGCACGCTGGCCACCCGCGCCGCCTCCTGGCTCGTCGGCGCCGGATGGACCACCTGGGCCATGACCCACGGCCCCCTGACCTGGGCCGCCCTAGGCTCCCTGGCCACGATCGGCGTCGGCATCGGCGCCGCCGCCCGCTCCTCCGCCCTGTTCGAGGAGGCCCGGGAGGAAGAGGCCCTCGCCGCGGAACAGCGGCAGATCGCCGCCGACCTGTCCGCGGATCGCCGGGCGATCGCCGCGGAGTGGGTCGACCGCATTCAGCGGGTCTGCTCGATCACCGTGCGCGTGGTCGGAGTCGAGCAGTGGGCCACCGGCGCCGGTTACTCCATCGACGCCGAACTCCCCGCCGGTGGCGCAACCTGGAACAAGATTGCCGCCGAGTCCGCCCGGCTATCCGCGGATGCGCGTCTGCCGCACGGCTGCACCGCCACCGCCTCCCCCGGCATCGATCAGGGCCGGGTCATCATCGACGTCACCACCGTCAACGTGCTCGAGCAGGAACGCACCTACCCCAGTGACTACGGGCCTCTCTCGGTCCACACCGGCATCCCGTGGGGGTATCGGACCAACGCCGAGCAGATCCTTGCCTACCTGCGCGAGCAGTGCGCCCTCATCGTCGGCCCGACCGGATCGGGCAAGACCAACATGGTCCACTCGATCCTCGCCGGGTTCGCCCGCGCCGACGACATCCTGACCTGGGTCATCGACCTCAACGCCGGATCCGCGGGACTGCCGTGGGTGCTCCCGGCCCTCAACGGCGAGATCAGCGCCCCAGACGGAACACCGGTCCGGCCCGGCATCGACTGGCTCGCCGGGACCTACGACGAGGCCATGACCATGCTGGATGTGGCCGTGCGCGTGGCCAAGCAGCGCAAGATGGGCTACCAGGACGTGCTGGCCAAGGCCAACACCGATCTGCTGCCCATCAGCGCGAAGATCCCGCAGATCATGCTGGTCATCGACGAGGGCGCGGAGATCCTGGCCAGCCCGGACCGCCAAGTGCGCAAGCTCGGAGAGAAGATCCTGGAAGTGATCCGGATCGCCCGAGCCATGGGCATCCGCACCGTCCTGACCGCCCTCGGAGCGACCGGCAGCGTGCTCAGCAACCTCATGATCCGGCGGGAAGCCAAGGTCAGGGTCGCCCTGACCGGCGGTGAGACAGAGGGCATGGACCTGTCGAAGATGTTCCCCGGCTCCCGCGGACTGCGCGTCGACCAGGCCCCGCACAAGGGCGCCGGGTTCATGGGCACCCCGGAGTCCGCGGCCGCGCTGTTCAAGGCCTGGCGAATCCTGCCCAACCAGATCCGGGAGATCATCGCCGCCACCTCCGAGAGGCACCCCACCCTCGACGCCGTGTCCGCCAGGGCCGCCGGGCCCGCCTACACCCGCCGCTGGGATTCGGAGCGCATCGCGTGGATGCGCGACCAGGTCGACGGCGGCGCCGGCAGCACCGCCGACCCGGCGGGAGCGGGGCTGAAGCTGTCTGCCCTGAGCGGCCAGGAGCAGGCGCCGCTCTCGCCGGAAGACGAGATGCTGCGCAAGTTCCGGGAGCAGATCGACGCTCAGTTCGGCACCGCCACAGAGCCGCAGTCCCCCGCGGGGAGTGACGGGACGCCGTCCGCTGGCGGGTTGAACCTCTCCGCTCTGCGGGGCGAGCAGGACAACCCGGCGCAGCAGGCCGCCCTGGCGCTGCTGCTCGCGGCCGGACGGGAGGGCACCGGAGCTTCCGCGATTGCCCGCGCGCTCGCCGACGAGCACGGCACGTCCCGTCAGACGGTCGTCGGCTGGCTGCGCGACTGGGTTAAGGACGGCACCGCCGTCCGCGTCGGAGAGGGCACGAAAGCCCGCTACGTCCACCGCCAGCACGCCCCAGAACAGCCCCCCGAGAGCTGATCACTTGTCGCTTGTCGACCTAACGCCGAGTACCCCCCGCCTCACGCCTCCCTACATTGGGAAAGCCCCTCTGACCTGCAAGGCGACAAGCGACAAGACAAGACAAGCGACAAGCCACACGACAAGCACGCGACAAGGAAGACGACAAGCAACGCGACAAGCACACCCACCCATCCGAGCGGGCCCGCACCACCAGTTGGTGCGGGCCCGCGGCTCACCCGAGGGAGCCTCACCATGGACCACCGCACCCCGCCGGGGAACATCGCCCCGCATATACCGGCAGACGCCTACCGCCGCGCCGAGGCGACCGGGCAGCCGGTCGTCATCGTCGTCCACGACACCCCGCCGACCGGCATCCCGTGGCGGCGCTTACTGATCCCCTTCGCCATCGCCGGGGCCGTCGTCGCGGGCGGCTGGGGCCTGGTCGCCGCGCTGTGCCTCCTGCTCGACGCCGCGGCCCACACCGCCACCGTCATCGCCGGAGTCGCCGGGCCGATCGGTATCGGCGGCATCACCCTGCGCCTCGCCCGGAACAAGACCTAGCTACGCCAAGGGCGGCCCCCCACTCTCGCCAAAGAAGCGGGGCCGCCCTTGTCAGCCAGTCACCATCAAGGAACTGGAGACATCCAGAATGACCCAACCCACTGGCATCCGGCGAGTGCACGGCGTGAGCAACCACCTGAGCACCGCCCTTCAACTCGCGGCCGAAGGGCTGCCCGTGCTGCCGCTGCGCAAGGGCAAGGTGCCCTTCGCCAACTGCCCCGCGTGCCTGTACACCTCGTGCGGCGGGCGCCCACACATGAAGACTCCCGGCCCCTGCGTCTGCCCCGCCCCCTGCCACGGCTGGGCCGCCGCCACCACCGACACCAGCGTCATCATCTCGCCTGCATGGGCGAGCGCATGGCAGGGCGCCGCGGCGGTCGCCTACCACCCCGGCGGCGCCGGCCTGACGGTCGTCGACTGCGACAACGCCGACGCCATCGCGTGGGCCCGCGAGACCCTGCCCACCACCCGGACGGTCCCCACGACCCGCGGCGAGCACTGGCTCTACCGCGGCACGATGCCGTCGGCCAACGGCGTGCGGCCCGGCGTGGACATCAAGTCCACGATGTCCTACGCCCGCTGGCTCGGGCCCGGCACCGGCACCATGGCCGCGCTGCCCGATGTCGTGCGCGCGCTCACCGCAGCCAAGCCCGCGGCCCCCGTACCCGTCAGGGTTCCCGCGCCGGTCGGGGACAGGGAATGCCGCCACCGCACCCCCGCCTACCTCGAACGCGGGATCGCCATGGCGGAGCAGCGCATCACCGAGACGTCCAGCGGCGTGCACACGGCCGTGTACCGGACGTTCCTGGCCGTGCTCTCCACACACGGCCGGTGCGGCTGCCTCACCGAGGATCACATCGCCCGCCTGTTCACCGCCGCTCAGGCCAAGGGCGAGACGCCACGGCACTGCACGGACGCGTGGACCAACGCACGCACTCGGTTGGGGCTTTGAGCATGGAAGACGACGACAAGAACCCGGCCCGGAAGGTCATCGCGGACTACGCGCAAGAGCGCTTCCGCTACTTCCGCACCGCGGACGGCACCGTCTACGCACAGCGCAAGGGCCACCCCGTGGCCCGCCCGATCCGCTCCCAGGGCACCACCGGAAGCCACCGCCAAGAACTCATGGTCGGCCTGTTCAAGGACGGACTCGGCACGTTCAACGGCACCGCGATGAAGGAGGCACTCGACTTGATCGAAGCACTCGCCCTCACCGAGCAGGTCCAGCCCGTCCACATCCGCGTCGCCCCCGGCCTGGACGGGGCCACCTGGCTGGACCTGGGCCGCAACGACGGCCAGTCCGTCCGCATCCACCCCACCGGCTGGGACATCCGCACCCCCGACCCGAGCGAAGTGTGCTGGCGGCGCACCCAGCTCACCGGCGAACTGCCCCTGCCTGCCAAGGACACCAACGGCAAGGGCATCGACCTGCTCTTCAGGCTGTGCAACTTCGCAGGCGCCGAGACCGAGTGCCTGGCCATGGCCTGGCTGATCGGCTGCCTGGAACCCTCCGTGCCCGTCCCCGCCCCCTTCCTCACCGGCCCCCAAGGCGCGGGGAAGTCCACCGGCGGGCGGATGCTGATCCGGCTCATCGAGGGCATGACCGGGGACCTGCGTCGCGCCCCGAAGGACGAGGACAACCTCATCGCCGCGGTCGCGGCCGGGTGGGTCACCGCGCTGGACAACCTCTCCCACATGACCCCGGACCTGTCCGACGCCATGTGCTGCATCGTCACCGGAGCCGAGAGCGTCAAGCGCGCCCTGTTCACCGACGGAGACGTCTTTCGCGCCCGCTACCGCCGCCCCCTGCTCCTGACCGGCATCGACGTCGGCGTCATCCGCCCCGACCTCGCCGAACGCCTCCTGCCGCTCCGGCTCGAACGCCCGAAGGTGCGGCGCACCGAAGCGGAGCTGTGGGCGGAGTACGCCGAAACCCTGCCCGTCATGCTCGGCTCCCTGCTGGACCTGACCGTCAAGGTCCGCGCCGCCACCGCTGAGACGCCGACGGACCTGCGGATGGCGGACTTCGCCCACCTGTGCGCGCAGCTCGATGCGGCCATGGGCCTGGGGGCGCTGGCGGCCTACCGGGCCGGGCTGGACGACCTCAACGACGACGTCATCGAGGGCGACCTGCTCGCGCAGACCGTGCTCCAGTACGCGGCCAGCATGCAACCCGGGGCACGGGAGCAGATGACGTCCGCGGAGTGGCTGCACCTGCTCACCCGGCTCTACAGCGGCGAGGACTGCCGTCCGCTGCCCAAGGGGTGGCCGACCACCGGAAAGGTCCTCTCCGACCGGCTCAAGCGCCTTCAGCCCACCCTCGCCGCCCGCGGCCTGGTCGTGGACTGGGGACGTACCCGCGAGGCCCGCTACATCGAGCTCAGCGAACCCGCGCCGGCACCCGGCCCGCAACAGGGGGCCGCGTTCTGAACGCGAGGTCACCGCACAACAGCAAGAAGAGCACCCGGGCCGACGCGGCGATGGGTGCTCCTCTTGCTGTTCGGTGCGCAGCACCGCCCAAACGACGTGCCGCGGAGCGGCTCCTTCTTCGCGCTCTGAGTCGCGCACAACAACAGACACCACCCCCTCTTTTTCCTAAGTAGGGGAACGCTGCGTCACCTGCGTCACACACGACGGAAAACGGCCCCTGACCAGCCGGAAGGAGCGTGACGCAGAGCCGATCCGTCTGCGTCATCCTGCGTCACCTGCGTCACGCCACCGTGACGCAGGTGACGCGGCAGTGACGCACCCCCGCCGCGCTGTGTCACGCATTCCCCCAGGTCAGGGCCCTGGATGACGCACGTGACGCTGTGACGCAGAAATCCCAACCTCGGACAGACGAGCCCTCCGGGCTCGCGCGCCCGCGATCGCAGAAGACCTCACCCCACCCCGCGACGGACATGAGGAGTCACAGAACCCATGGCCACCGAAGAGCCGACCGACCTGATTGGCGTCCTGCTCGCTCTCCTGCGCGGCGGCGTCCCGGACCGCTACCTGACCCCCGAGGACCTGGTCACCATGTTCAGCCTCCCGAGCGTCGAAACCGTCTACCAGTGGCGCCGCAAGCGCATCGGGCCGCCCGGCTTCCGCGTTGGCCGCTACCTCCGCTTCAACCCCGCCGCCGTCAGGGCGTGGGAGGCCGAACGAACCGCCCTCGCCGACGCGGCCTGAGCCTGCCGCACCCCGAACCCAACACCCCGGGGAGGGCCACACCGTGGCCCTCCCCGGCCCATGTCCAGAAGGGATCGCGCCCCACATGGCAGGCAGCATCCAAGACCGCTGGTTCAAGACCGAAATCAACTCCGCAGGCAAGAGCAGCAAGGTCAAGACAGCCCGGTACGGAGCCGGCATGCGCTACCGGGCCCGCTACTTCGCACCCGACGGCAAGCGCAAAAGCAAGTCGTTCGCCGACGGACAGAAGCGCCTCGCCGAGCAGTGGCTGACCAAGATGGCGGCGGACGTGGCTCGCGGCGACTACATCGACCCGAACGCGTCCCGGACGTCGTTTCAGGATTTCGCGGAAGGGTGGTTGGCGAGCCAGAGCGGCGACCCGAACACTCGAGCGTCGATGCAATCTCAGCTCAGCCTGCACGCCTTTCCGCGCATCGGGTCACGCGCGCTGGGATCGTTCCAGCCGAGCCACATCCGCGAGTTCGTGACCCAACTCGAAGCCTCCGGCATGTCTGGCGCCTACGCCCGCGTGATTTTCTCCAACGTCCGCGCTGTCCTTTCCGCGGCAGTAGAGGACGGCTACCTGCGCCGGAACCCGTGCAACTCGCGCACGGTGACGCTCCCCGAGATGGGTACCCGCCGTGTCGTCCCCTGGCAGCCTGACCGCGTTTTCGCCGTACGTGACGCCATGGTCGAGCGCTTCCGGACCATGGTCGACATGGGCGCCGGTTGCGGACTGCGACAGGGCGAGATCCTGGGACTGTGCGTCGATGAGCTGGACTTCGACAGCGGCACGCTGCACGTCGTGCAGCAACTTAAGCTGAGCCTGAGTAAGCCGGTGTTCGCGCCCCCCAAGGGCGGCAAGCTCCGGGACGTGCCTTTGCCCGAGCCGGTAGCGGAGGCGCTGAAAGAGCACATGAAGCGCTTCCCGCCGGTCGAAGTCACCCTGCCGTGGATGCGCGCGAGCGGTCAGCCCGTGACCAAGCGACTCATCTTCAGCGGGCCGCGCGGCGGGCACGTCTGGCGTACTTCGCTGAATGAGGACCACTGGAAGCCTGCCCTCGCGAAGGTGGGCGTCATCCCCAAGGCCAAGAGCCGAGAGCACGAGGCCGCTCGCGAACACGGCATGCACGCGCTCCGGCACTTCTACGCGTCCGTTCTCCTGGACGCCGGCGAGAGCATCAAGGCCGTCAGCGAGTACCTCGGACACTCCGACCCGGGGCTGACGCTGAAGGTGTACGCGCACCTCATGCCGAGCAGCCGGGACCGGGCCCGGAACGCCATCGGTCGCGCGCTCCGGCCGCACGATCCGGGGCACTGAGGGCCCACAGTGGGCCCAGGCTGTGAAAACGCCCCTGACTTGCGCCGTGTGCGCAGGTCAGGGGCGTGATCACGAAACCTACTTCTTCTTGCCCTGGTTCTTGACCGCCTCGATGGCCGCTGCCGCCGCCTCGGGGTCCAGGTACGTGCCGCCCGGGTTCAGGGGCTTGAAGTCGGCGTCGAGCTCGTAGGAGAGCGGGATGCCCGTGGGGATGTTGAGGCCCGCGATGTCCGCGTCGGAGATGCCGTCCAGGTGCTTGACCAGGGCGCGGAGCGAGTTGCCGTGGGCCGCGACCAGGACCGTGCGACCGGTCAGCAGGTCGGGGACGATCGCGTCGAACCAGTACGGGAGCATGCGGACGACGACGTCCTTCAGGCACTCCGTGCGGGGGCGCAGCTCCGGCGGGAGGGTCGCGTAGCGCGGGTCGTGGAACTGGGAGTACTCGGCGTCGATGCCGAGCGGCGGGGGCGGGGTGTCGTAGGACCGGCGCCACAGCATGAACTGCTCCTCGCCGAACTCGGCGAGCGTCTGGGCCTTGTCCTTGCCCTGGAGGGCGCCGTAGTGGCGCTCGTTGAGGCGCCAGCTGCGGTGGACGGGGATCCAGAGGCGGTCCGCGGCCTCCAGGGCCAGCTGCGCGGTGCGGATCGCGCGCTTCTGGAGGGACGTGTGGACCACGTCGGGCAGGAGATCGGCGTCCTTCAGGAGCTCGCCACCGCGGACTGCCTCCTTCTCGCCCTTCTCGTTGAGATTGACGTCCACCCAGCCGGTGAACAGGTTCTTCGCGTTCCACTCGCTCTCGCCGTGGCGGAGGAGGATCAGCTTGTACGGTGCGTCGGCCATGCCTCAGAGCGTAATCCACGCTTTCGCCCGTTCGCGTGGCTGCCCGCCAGGCGGACGTTTGACCGGATCTGCTAATCGAGTGGCCCCTGACAACCGGCGGATTGTAATTTGCGCATGCTGTCGGCGCCGCTTACAGGCGCCGTGAGCGCCGCTCATCCGGCGCCGCCGACGTCTCGTTGCCTCCGGGGGGATCCATGCCGTACGCCCTGCGTGCCCGACGCGCCGTCCGGGAGACGGTCTCCGGTCTCCCCCGCGAGTTCTGGTGGCTGTGGACCAGCACGCTGGTCAACCGGCTCGGCGCCTTCGTCGCCACGTTCATGGCGCTGTACCTGACCCTCGACCGCGGCTACTCCGCCACCTACGCCGGTCTCGTCGCCGCGCTGCACGGGCTCGGCGGGGTGGTCTCCTCGCTGGGCGGCGGGGTGATGACCGACCGGCTGGGCCGGCGGCCGACCCTGCTGATCGCGCAGTCCTCGACCGCCGCGTCCGTGGCGCTGCTGGGGTTCGTGCGCGACCCGGTGGCGATCGCCGGCGTCGCCTTCCTCGTCGGCATGGCGAGCAACGCCTCGCGGCCGGCCGTGCAGGCGATGATGGCCGACATCGTCAGGCCCGAGGACCGCATCCGCGCCTTCTCCCTCAACTACTGGGCCATCAACCTCGGCTTCGCCGTCTCCTCCATGGCCGCCGGGTTCATCGCCGAGGTCAGCTACCGCGCCGGGTTCCTGATCGAGGCGGGCATGACGATGGTCTGCGCGGTCCTCGTCTTCCTGCGGCTGCCGGAGTCCAAGCCCACCGCGACCGTGACGGAGGCGGCTCCCCGGGACGACTCCGTGAGCCTGCGCACCGTCCTGCGCGACGGGCCGTTCATGAGTGTCGTCGGGCTGTCCTTCCTGGTCGCGCTGATCTTCCAGCAGGGGGCGGTGGGACTGCCGGTGGCGATGGGCGAGGCCGGATTCACCCCGGCCGAGTACGGCATGGCCATCGCCGTCAACGGCGTGCTGATCGTGATCCTCCAGATCCCGGTCACCCGCTTCATCGAGCACCGGGATCCCCGCCGGCTGCTGGTCGTCTCGTCCGTCCTCGCGGGGTACGGCTTCGCGCTCACCGCCTTCGCGGGGTCCCTGGGGGTCATCGCGCTCACCGTGTGCGTGTGGACGCTGGCGGAGATCGTCAACGCGCCCACGCAGACGAGTCTCGTCGTACGGCTGTCCCCGGTGCACGGGCGTGGGCGCTACCAGGGCATGTACACGATGTCCTGGTCCGTGGCCGCCCTGGTCGCTCCGCTGCTGTCCGGGTTCGTCATCGACCGGTTCGGGGCGGAGTGGCTGTGGGGGTTGTGCGCGGTGGTGGGGACGGTGGCCGGGGCGGGGTACGCCGTGCTGATGCGGCGGGTGTCGGACGACGCGGAGAAGAAGGAGCCCGTCACATCGGCAGGGAGTACAGCCGTACCCGCCCCGTAGGCAGGCGCGCGGTGTCGTGCAGGGGCGTCACCATCGTGCACAACGGCATGGTCACCACAGCGGATCCGGGTTGCTCGACGAGCACCTCCGTGTCGAGCGGGTGCCATCCGAGGCGCTGGTAGAGCGGGACGAGCGGCGCCCGGCAGAACAGGAGCGCGTGCGCCGGGCCCTGCGTACGAGCGTGGTCGAGAGCCGCCGCGAGCACGAGCCGGGCCAGGCCCCGCCCCCGTACGTCGGGCGCCACGGCCACTCCGCCCACTCCCATGACCTCCGTCTCCACGTCCCCGATGGCGACCGGCAGCCGGAGCAGCCCGGCGTGTGCCACCAGCCGGCCGTCGAGCCGGACACCGAAGTGGTCCTCCTTGGGGAGCCAGGTCAGACCGGTCCCGGCGACACCGAAGGGGTCGTCGCCGGTGCCGAGGATCTCCTCCAGGTCGGCCTTCGTGTAGCGGGCGAGCCGGGTGACGGCCGGGGTCGCGGAGGGCTGGTTCGCAGACATACCGGAATGATGATCCGGCCTGCCGAAACCATGCTCCCCGGGGTGCGCGGCCGGCGCTGGCAGGTCTCCTCCTGGCCATCGACGAAGCCCGACCGTCGGTTGGGTCCCGGACGACTTCTCCGGGCCGCCCCCGGACAGATCGGGGATGCAACCATTCCCTGCGGAGCTGGAACCCCCGGAAGCCGGCCGCGCGATGGGGACCATAGCGCCGGGCGTGGTCGCGGTCGACGCCCTTGCCGCGCCGGCCCGCGTTCCAGCAGCCGCCGACATGGACGTACACCGCTTCCTGGCCGGACAGGCCGCGCTCGATCACCCAGTCCGGTGCGGGCGGCCGGGCGAGGAGGCCGCGGCGGTGTTCGGCCTGGCGGCGTTCCTCGTCCGCGATCCATCGGCGGGTGCGTGCCAGGTCGCGCTCCTGCACGCGCTCCAGGAAGCGGAGCAGCGCGAGCCGCGACTCTGGGTCGTTCATGCGTTCGATTCTAGGATCAGGTTCGCCGTACTCCCACCCCGGAGCCCGTCGCGCACCGCGCACCACGTCGGCACCGGCCGTGCACGGAGCCCACTCCGGCGGTGCGCGGAGGCGACTCCGGGGGTGGCGGACGCTACCTCCGAGGTAATCGACGCCCCTCGGGCCCCCCGGCAGGCTGGGTCCCATGACGCCCACCGACAGCGACACCACCACCGCCGAAGCCACCCGCTCCACCGTCCGCAGGTTCCTCGAACTCCGCCTCGCCGGTGACACCGAGGGGCTCACGGCCCTCTTCGCCGACACCGTCGACTGGATGCTCGCCGAGAACCCCGTCGTGCCCTGGATCCGGCCCCGGTCCACCGCCGCCGAATGCGCGGCGCAGGCCGGTGACCTGGCCCGCTACACCGTCCCCGAGGACGCCCGCGCGTCCGTGGACACGATCCTCGTCGACGGGAAGGACGCCGTGCTGACCGGGCACGTCTCCGGGACCGTCCGGGCGACCGGCAAGTCCTTCTCGGGGCCCTTCGCGCTGCGGCTCACCGTCGAGGACGGGCGCATCACCCGCCACCACCTGTACGAGAACAGCGTGTCGATCGCCGCGGCCTGTACGCCCTGACACCCTCACCGTGGCCCACCGGGGCCGCCGCGACGAGGGGCCGTCGGGCTGACGAGGGACCGTCGCGCTACGGGGCGGTGGCGACCCTGACGTACTGGCGCCCGTCCTCGTCCCGTACGACCACGCCCAGCCGCAGCAGTTCGCCGCGCAGCTCCCGGGCCTCCTCGGCGTGGTCCTCGCCCTTGCGGGCCTGGGCGCGGGCCCGCAGCAGGGCGTTCGCGCCCGGGGGCAGGCCGGGGGTGCCGGGGACCCAGCGGCGGAACTCGGCGCGGTGCGGGTCCTGCTCGGCCCACGTGTAGCCGTGGGCGGTGAGGGCGTCCGCGAGGCGCCGCCGGTTCAGGCCGCAGTGCTCCCGGGCCAGTTCGAGACCGCTCGGGCCGAGCAGCACGAGCTGCTTGCCGTCGCGGAAGAACACGGAGATCTCCTCGCGGGTGAACTCCCGGGCGCTGCCCCGGATCGTCAGGGTCACGTGGGTGTCGGTGACACGGACGGACAGCGACTCGTGCACCGCCGTGAAGCCGAGCAGCAGGCCCCCGAGGATGCCCACCGTGATCGTGCCGAGGGTGAGGGCGGGCTCCGGTACCGAGGTCAGCAGCTCGGCCAGGCCTTCGAGCGGCGCCCAGGGCAGGGCCAGAAGCAGACGGGCGAGGAGCGGGAGCAGGGCGCCGGCCACGGCACCGCAGGCGACGCAGAACAGCACCATGGCCCAGGCCGACTCGGCGAGTTCGGTGGCGCCGCCCGCCCGCGGCCGTGGACTCTTGCGCATGGGAACGTTCCTGGCTTCCTCCATGCGGTCAGTCTCCTGAGGCGCCGTGTGCCCTGTCGTCAGCCGTTGGTCTACCCGCCCGCGACTTTGGTCGCCCGCGGGCCCGCTCGACTTTGGTCGCCCGCGGGCTCCCCGCTCAGGGATGCATCCGCGCCCCCTTCACCACCTTGTCCACCGCGTTCCTCGGGCCGTACACGGCGAGCCCCACGAGGTCCAGGTCCGCGGTCGGCACGGCCCGTACGGCGGCCCGGTTGTCGCGGTCGTTGCCCGTGGCGAAGAGGTCGGAGGTGAAGACCGCGCGGGGCAGGGCGCGGGAGAGGGCACGGGCGTGGGCGGTGGTCAGGGTTTCCTTGGTGGCCTCGAAGACCATGACCGGCTGGCGGAACATGGGGAGGTAGGGCACGCCGTCCGCGTCCTCGTACGGCTCGCCGATCACCTCGGGAAGCTGTGTTCCCAGGCCGCTGACCAGGAACGACGTCACATTGAGGCGCTGCCACGGCTCCAGGTCGGCGCGCAGCAGTACGGCGATCTTCGTGTCGAAGCGGATCGGCTCCGGGGAGGGTGCGGTGTCCATGGTCCGAGCGTGCCCGGCAGCCCTCGCCGGGGTCTTGTACGTTCTTTGCATGGCCTCCGAGTCCTCCCGGATCGTCTCCGCCTGGCGGCCCGCCGTCCCGGGTGTCGTCGAGGTCTTCCACGCGCGGTTCACCGAGTACGCGTATCCGATGCACGTCCACGACGCCTGGACCCTGCTGATCGTCGACACCGGCGCCGTCCGGTACGACCTCGACCGGCACGAGCACGGCACCCCGCACGACACCGTGTCGCTGCTGCCGCCGCACGTGCCGCACAACGGCTCCCCCGTCACCCCGGAGGGCTTCCGCAAGCGGGTGCTGTATCTGGACGGGACGCATCTCGGGGACGAGTTCATCGGGGCGGCCGTCGACCGGCCCGATGTGCGGGATCCGCTGCTGCGGCGCCGGGTGGGGCAGTTGCACGGCGCGCTGGGGCGGCCCGGTGAGGAACTGGAGGCCGAGAGCAGGCTGTTGTTCGTCGGGGAGCGGCTGCGCGGGCACCTGCGCGGCGACTCCGCCTCCCCGCGGCCGGCCGATCCCGTTCTCGCGCGGCGGCTGCGCGAGTTGCTGGACGAGCGGATCGTCGAGGGCGTCGCCCTGCGGGAGGCGGCCGGGCTGCTCGGCGCCCATCCCGCCCATCTGGTACGGGCGTTCAGCGCGGCCTACGGCATCGCCCCGCACCAGTACCTGACGTCCCTGCGCGTGGGGCGCGCCCGGCGGCTGCTCCTGGAGGGGCGCTCACCGGGCGATACGGCGGTGGCGGCCGGGTTCTACGACCAGTCGCACCTCACCCGGCACTTCCGCAGGCTGGTGGGGGTGCCGCCAGGGCGCTACAAGGCGGGTCAGCGCTCGGGGCGCTAGGGCCGCTCATGGCCGCTCATGGCCGCTAAGGCTGCTCGGGGCGCTGGGTGAGGTGGGCGAAGGCGTCCAGGTTGCGGGTCGACTCCCCCCGCGAGACCCGCCACGCGTACTCCTTGCGGATCGCCGAGGCGAAGCCCAGCTCCAGCAGGGTGTTGAAGGCGCCGTCGGATGCCTCGAGGACCTGGCCGAGCAGCCGGTCGAGCTCGTCGGGGGTGACGGAGGGCAGGGAGAGGCGGCCGGTGACGTAGACGTCGCCGTGCTGGTCGACGGCGTAACTCACGCCGTAGAGCTTGAGGTTGCGTTCCAGCAGCCAGCGGTGGAAGCCCTGCTCGTTCTCGTCGGGGTGGCGGATGACGAAGGCGTTCAGCGACAGGGAGTGGCGGCCGATGATCAGGGAGACGGTCGTCTTGAGCTTGCGGGTGCCGGGGAGCTGCGCGACGTAGGTGCCGGGCCGGGGGCTCTCCCATTCCAGGTCGGCGTCCTTCAGCGCTCCCTCGACGACCTGTGCCGCGCGCTGTTCCTGATCGGTTTCACCCATGCAGCGAGCGTACGCGACGGCGGTGCGCCTGCATCGCGGCCGTGTAGACGTCCGCCGTGGCGGCGGCCGCGGTGTCCCAGCCGAAGGACTGGGCGTGCCGGGCGGCCTGCCCGCCGAGCCGGTCCGTCAGCCGCGGGTCGTCGGCGAAGTCGCCCAGCACGCGCGCGTAGTCGGCCGGGTCGTGGCCGTGGACGAGGAAGCCGGTGTGCCCGTCGCGCACGGCGACCGGCAGGCCGCCGACCGACGCCGCGAGCACCGGCGTGCCGGCCGCCTGCGCCTCTATGGCTACCAGGCCGAAGGACTCGCTGTAGGAGGGCATGACCAGCACGGACGCGGCGCGGAACCAGTCCGCGAGCTGCTCCTGGCCGACCGGCGGGCGGAACCGTACGACGTCCGCGACGCCGAGGCGCGCGGCCAGCTTCTGCAGGCCCTCGGGCTTGGCGAGGCCGCTGCCGGAGGGGCCGCCGACGACGGGCACGAGCATGCGTGAGCGCAGTTCGGGGCGTTCGTCGAGGAGGACGGCGACGGCGCGCAGCAGCACGTCGGGGGCCTTCAGGGGCTGGATACGGCCGACGAAGAGCGGGATCAGCGCGTCCTGGGGGAGACCCAGGCGGGCCCGGGCGGCGGCGCGGCCGTCGGCGGGCGAGAAGCGGCTGAGGTTCACGCCCGGGTGGACCACGGCGACCTTGTCCGTCTCGGCCGCGTAGTGCCGGACGAGTTCGTCGGCCTCTTCGGTGGTGTTGGCGATGAGACGGTCGGCGGCGGAGACGATCTGGGTCTCGCCGATGACGCGGGCGGCCGGTTCGGGGGTGTCGCCGGCGGCCAGGTTGGCGTTCTTGACCTTGGCCATGGTGTGCATGGCGTGCACAAGGGGGACGCCCCAGCGCTGTGCGGCGAGCCAGCCCACGTGGCCGGAGAGCCAGTAGTGCGAGTGGACCAGGTCGTAGTGGCCGGGGCGATGGTGGGCCCAGGCCTGCATCACGCCGTGGGTGAAGGCGCACAGCTGGGCGGGGAGGTCCTCCTTGTTGAGGCCCTCGTAGGGCCCGGCGTCGATGTGCCGGACGAGGACGCCGGGGGCCAGCTCGACGGTCGGCGGGAGGGCGGCCGCGGTCGCGCGCGTGAAGATCTCGACCTCGATGCCGTGCGCGGCGAGGCGCTGGGCGAGCTCCACGATGTAGACGTTCATGCCGCCGGCGTCGCCGGTGCCCGGCTGGTGGAGCGGGGAGGTGTGCACGGAGAGCATCGCGACGCGGCGGGGCCTGCGGTGCAGCCGCAGGCGCGCGGACGGCGACGTGGAGCGCCGACCGAGCCTGCCGATGTACTGGCTCACGTGGCGTTCCTCCTCGCCTCGGGCATGCCTGTCGCAGGGCGCACGGCGCCCTTCGACGGGGTCCAACACCGGAGGGAGGTGCTCCATTTCCGGATTCGGGAGTTTTACCGAATCATTACCGCTTGTCGCTCAACCGTTCGAGGGATGGAGGGGCGGGTTGGTTCCCGCGCCTGCAATGTCTGCGGACGTGACGTGACAAGCGGGAAGAGGGTGGCGCGTGATGAAACTGGTGGTGCAGGAGTTCCTGTCGCTCGACGGTGCCTCCCAGGGGCCGGGCGCCCCGGACGAGGACACCAGCGACGGCTTCGAGCGAAAAGGCGAGGCGGAGCGCCCCCGCCACCCCTACCCTCACCGGCATGACAGGCCCACGGCACCACCCCGCACCGCCGCCTCAGCCTCAGCCTCCGCCCGAGGAGCTCCTCCCCTGCCCGTGCTGCGGCCACCGCACCCTCGGCGAGCTGTGGGCCTACGAGATCTGCCCGGTCTGCTACTGGGAGGAGGATCCCTCACAGCTCCGCCACCCCACGGCCGGCTTCGGCCCCAACCACGGGCTGAGCCTGATCGAGGCACAGGCCAACTACCGGCGGATCGGCGCGGTCACCGAGGAGATGCGGCGCCACGTACGGCCCGCACGGGACGACGAGCCCGTCGACCCGGGCTTCCGGCCCGCCGACCCGGACCGGGACCCGTTCGAGCAAGGTCCGGCCCACGACCCGATGCCCGGCGACCTCACCACCCTCTACTACTGGCGCCCCACCTACTGGCGGCGGCACCTCGCGCCCTGACAGCGCCGGCGGCCGCTTAACCTCGTACGCATGACACCCCGCGCAGCCGCCCGCCCCTTCGGCACGGTGACGCGCGGGACGACCAACCCCAACCGGCTGCGCCGCATGGACCGCTGGATCGCGGCCACGCACGGCGCCGAGCTGCGCCGTGCCGCCGACCCCGTGGCGGTCGACCTCGGCTACGGTGCCGCCCCCTGGACCGCCGTCGAGCTGCTTCAGCGCCTGCGCACGGTCGCGCCCCGCACGCGCGTGGTGGGCGTCGAGATCGAACCGGCCCGGGTCGCGGCGGCGCTGCCCTACGCACGGGCGGGGCTCGTCTTCCGGCACGGCGGCTTCGAGATCCCGATCCCCCAGCGGCCCTTGCTCGTCCGCGCGGCGAACGTCCTTCGGCAGTACGACGAGGGCGAGGTCGCGGCCGTGTGGGAGCGGCTGTGCGCGCGGCTCGCCCCGGCCGACCCGGTGACCGGGTCGCGCGGCGGGCTGCTGGTCGAGGGGACCTGCGACGAGATCGGGCGCCGCCACGTGTGGGTGGCGCTCGGGCCGGAGGGACCGCGCACGGTCACCTTCGCGACCCGGCTGGGCTCCCTGGAACGCCCCTCGGACCTGGCCGAACGCCTGCCTAAGGCGCTCATCCACCGCAACGTCCCGGGCGAGCCGGTGCACGCCTTCCTGCGTGACTTCGACCGCGCTTGGGCGGCGGCAGCGCCCTACGCCTCCTACGGCGCCCGCCAGCGCTGGATCCGGGCGGTGCGGGATCTGACGGCGGACTGGCCGGTGACGGACGGGCCGGTGCGGTGGCGGCAGGGCGAAGTGACGGTGCGGTGGGAGGCGTTGGCCCCGGGCGGCTGAGCTCTCGGGTCCGGACAGGGGCCGGTCAGGGATCGGACGACGAACCGGTCAGGGCCCGTTGGAACGATCTCTTTGAGTCGTTCGTCACACTGACGGGGAGATCGTATTGCCGGGGCATATCGGCGAGGGAGTGGCGGGAAGTACTACCCCTGTCGCTTTCCGAGCCGACATGGCAGCATCCCCAGGCGAACCGCAAGTTACTGACGGTTAATCAGTTTGGGGGCTGAGGTATGGGAACGGGCAAGCGTGGCCTGATGGCGACGGCGGTGGCCGTGGTCTGCGCGGTCACGGTACTGGCCGCACCGGGCACGGCGTTCGCGAACCCCACCCCCTCGCCCACCCCGAGCACGGGAGCGACCCTCGCGCCCGCCAAGGACCTCGAGGCCGTCCGCAAGAAGCTCGACAAGCTGTACCGCGCCGCGGCCCGCGCCACCGACGAGTACAACGCCGCCGACGAGAAGGCGGACAAACAGTCCACCCAGGTCGTCGAACTGGCCAAGAAAATCGTCAAGGGCCAGGAGAAGCTCAGGAAGCTGAAGGACCGCGCGGGCGCCGCGGCCGCCGCCCAGTACCGCGGTGGCGGACTGCCCCCGGAGGCCCATCTGGTGCTGAGCGACGATCCGCAGGACTTTCTCGACGGCGCGGGCCGGGTCCGCGAGGGCCACCATGCGACGAAGGGCCTGCTCGGCGAACTGACGCGTACGCAGGATGACTTGGAGCAGTACGCCAAGGACGCCTCCGCGCAGCTGAAGAAGCTGGAGGCGGGCCGCAAGGCCAAGGCCGCGGCGCAGAAGAAGATCGAGAAGCAGATCGCGCAGGCGGAGAAGCTCGAGTCCGCGCTGCAGAAGGAGGAGCAGGACCGCCTCGCCGAGCTGGAGAAGGAGGCCGCGAACAAGGCGCAGACCGCCTGGCTCGACTCCGGCATCCTCGACGAGATCGACGGAAAGGCCTCGGAGCAGGGCAAGAAGGCCGTGAAGTACGCCACGGCCCAGATCGGCAAGCCGTATCAGTGGGGCGCCGAGGGCCCGAGGACCTACGACTGCTCGGGACTGACGTCACAGGCCTGGATATCCGCCGGCCGCGGCATACCCCGCACTTCGCAGGAGCAGTGGAAGCAGCTGCGGCACATCGATGTCCAGGACATGCGGCCCGGCGACCTCATCATCTACTTCGGCGACGCCAGCCACGTCGCGATGTACATCGGCGACGGGGCGATCGTGCACGCCCCGCGTCCCGGCCGGACCGTGACGATTGCGGGGGCGGGATCCATGCCCATCCTCGGGGTGGTACGCCCGGACCCCGGCACCGGCTCCAACTGACCGCGGACGGCGGCACACCGAATACCGGACACCCGCGGTGACCTGGCCCACGTGACCCACCGCACGCTCCACGACGAGCAATCCGTGCGCTGACGTGACGTTCGTCATCCCCGCAGCATCTCCGAGCTGTCCAACTGAGGGGCATATCGCGGCATATGACACCGGCCGGTGGCACAGCGGCGTGGCTCACACCATTCCAATGCGGCGCCGACACCCGCTATGGTCCCGCTCGGTGGGTCGAGGTCCCTCGCCCCACCATGCCCTCGGGGGGAGGGAAGGAACCCAAGACGATGCCCGTACCCATACCGCGGCAGAGAGCGATCCCGGCCGCGGAGAGTGGTCAGGCGCAGGCCGCGTCCCCGCGCGGCGGCTCGGCCGAGGAGTCCGTGAAGGACGCCTCGCCCGTGAGCCGCACGCCGGACACCGCCGGAAACACCACGAACAAGGTGGAGAACAACACCGCCCACACCAACCTGACGCTGCTGCTGATCGAGGACGACCCGGCCGGTTCGCCGATCGTGCCGGACATGCTCGACCAGGCAGGCAAGCCGATCCGCATCCGCACGGCCCGCAATCTGACGGAGGCCGGGCGGCTGCTGACCGACGACGTCCACTGCATCCTGCTGGACCTGGCGCTGCCCGCACCGGGCCACGCCGACTCCGAGGACGAGCTCGCCGTGCTAAAGCACGTGCTGGAGCTCGCGCCCCGGCACGCCGTCCTGGCGCTGACCGCGTCCGGCGACGCCGAGCGCGGCGCCGAGGCGGTGCGGGTGGGCGCCCAGGACTACCTCTTCCGCGACGAGCTGGACGGCAGGCTGCTGAGCCGCGCGATCCGCTACGCGGTGGAGCGCAAGCGCTCCGAGTCGGCCGAGCGCCGGCTCGCCGAGGGCCGGCTGCGCGCGCAGGAGAACCGCCGCCTGGAACGCGGCCTGCTGCCGACGCCGCTGCTGGAGGGCTCCCCGCTGCGGTTCGCCGCCCGCTACCGCCCCGGCCGCTCGCGCGCGCTGCTCGGCGGCGACTTCTACGACGTCGTCCGCACGCCGGACGGCACCGTCCACGCCATGATCGGCGACGTCTGCGGCCACGGCCCGGACGAAGCGGCCCTCGGTGTGGAGCTGCGGATCGCATGGCGCGCGCTGACCCTGGCGGGCCTGTGCGGCGACCAGCTGCTGGGCACGCTGCAGCAGGTGCTGGAGCACGAGCGGGCCGACGACGAGATCTTCGCGACCCTCTGCACGGTGGACATCGCGCCGGACGGCCGCCGCGCCGGGCTCTGCCTGGCGGGCCACCCGTCGCCGCTGCTGGCCCGCCCCGGCACACCGGCCCGGCTGCTGCCGTACGACAACAACGGTCCGGCCCTCGGGCTGCTGCCCGGCGCCCGCTGGCCGCGGATGCAGGTGGAGCTGGGGGCCGAGTGGAGCCTGATGCTCTACACCGACGGCCTGATCGAGGGCCACATCGGCCAGGGCCGGGAGCGGCTCGGCCAGGACGGCATGACGGAGATGGTCCGCCGCCAGATCGCCGAGGGCCTGCGGGGCGAGCAGCTGCTGCGGGCGGCGGTGAACGAGGTGCGCGACCTCAACGGTGGCGAGCTGACGGACGACGTGGCGGTACTGCTGCTGGACCGGGTGCCGTAGCCCCGGCTCCGCAGCTCCGAGAGCCGACAGCCCTTACCGGCCGCCGTTCCACGGGCCGTAGGGGCCGTCGCTGCTCGAGCCGCGGTTGCTGCGGCCGCCGCCCGGGAGCGCGCGGATCGCGGGCCGTACGTCGACCATGTACACGATCGTCGCGATGAGGCCGATGATCGGCAGGAACGACAGGATCGGGAAGAGCAGGTTCACCACGAAGGCGATCCCGAGGACGATCAGCCAGAAGGGCTTGGTCTTCTTGTCGGCCGCGCGGTAGGCATCCTCCCGGCGCACCGCCGCGTCGAACAACGCGAAGCCGCTGAAAACGATCAGGGCCATGCTCAGAAGCCACATAAACCCTGCGAAGCCCTGCATCAGCACAACGTCCACCACCCGACTCGGCTCGTCCTACGCGGTCACCGTACCCGTACAACGGGCCGGACACCCCCAGGGTGCCCGGCCCGTGTGATCGCTGCGCCGTCCTACTTGGCGGGCGGGGTGGGCTTCTTCGCGGTGGTGGTCTTGCGCGCCGGGGCCTTCTTGGCGGCGGGGGCCGTCTTCGCGGGGGCGGCGGCGGCCGGCTTGGCCGGCTCCTCCTTGACCTCGACCGGCTGCGGCTTCGGCTTCGGCTCCACGGCCACGGCCAGCTCCTCGACGCCCTCGGCGACGTCCTCGATGCTGTCGGCGGCCTCGCCGCGCCAGGTGCGCACGGCCTGCTCGCCGTGCTCGGCGACCTTCTCGTAGGCCTCGCGGGCCTTGACGGCGTACTCGGCGGCCACGCCGACGCCGCGCAGCGCGAGGTCCTGGGCGTTCTCACCGAACTTCTTCAGGTCCGCGTCGAGGTTGCTGCCGAGCTTCTTGAAGTCGGAGTCGAGGGAGCCGATGAACGCCGTGACCTTGGTCTGAAGGGTCTCCTGCGTCTCCTTGACGCGGGCGGAGGCCTCCTTGGCCCGGGCGGACGCCTTCTCCTGGACCGCCTTGGTGTCGGTGTTGCGCACGGCCTCGAACCGCGCGGGGGCCTCGGAGCGCAGCTGCTCCACCAGGGCCGGCACCTTCTTGGCCTGCTGAAGGGCGAGGTCGGCGGTGCCTGCGGCGAAGTAGAGCGGCGTCGGGTCGCTGAAGGTCTTGCGCAGGTCGTCGGTGATGGCCATGGTGAGGGTCCTCCCGGATTCTGTATCGCTTGAGGGTTCGGCTGAGGGTTGTGTGATCCGCGGCGGGCGGCCCATGCCCTGGTCCGGCTAGCCGGCCGTCTGCTGCGGATCGGTGTCGCTGCCGCCGGTGCTCTTGCGGGTCCGACGGGTGGCGGTCGTACCGCCGTCGCTCGTGCTGTCGCTCCCGCCGGCGCCCTTGCCGGCGGTCTTGCGGCTGCGGCGCCGGGCGGGCTGACCGTCGGCCGCGCCGGCGGCGGGTATCCCGGTGCCGGGCGCGTCCCCGTCGACGCTCACCGCACCGTCAGCGGTGACGACACCGACGACGCCGGCACCGCCCGCCCCGCCCGAGCCGTCCGCACCACCCGAGCCGTCCGGGCCGTCGCCGATCCCGAACCCGTTCTCCTTGCGGAAGGACTCGTAGATCTGCAGCAGCACCTGCTTCTGCCGCTCGTTCAGCGTCGGGTCGGCGAGGATGACGGCCCGCGTCTCCACCTCGTCCCGGTCCCGCTCGGCGTCGAGGATGCCGGCCCGGACGTACAGCGTCTCGGCGGAGATCCGCAGCGCCTTGGCGACCTGCTGCAGCACCTCCGCGCTCGGCTTGCGCAGGCCGCGCTCGATCTGGCTCAGATACGGATTGGACACCCCGGCGGCATCGGCGAGCTGCCTGAGCGACAGCTGCGCAGTGCGCCGCTGCTCGCGCAGATAGTCACCGAGATTGCCGACGTTGAGCGATGCCATGCCTCCACAGTGCAGCACTCCGCTAACTATTGCAAGCACCCGCTTGCAAAAGTGCGCCACAGCACTCGACTGGCCCTGCGCTCGCTTGTCCTGCCTCCGTGCCGCGAGTACGCCGCCGCGGCTGCGCGAGACCGAGGCCACCTGAAGCGGAACCCGGCTGAGCATGGGCGACCTCCAGCTCGGGAGGTCCAGCCGAGGAGCTGGGACTGCCAAAACGCAAGGTGGCCTCCGACTGCCTCAAGTACGGTGACGCGACATGATCGAGTCCGAGATCGAGATCAGCGAGGATCTGGTACGCGACCTGCTTCGGGAGCAGCATCCGGACCTCGCCGAGCTGCCCATCCGAGAGGTGGCGGGCGGCTGGGGAAACCAAATGTGGCGCCTCGGTGACGAGTTGGCCGTCCGGATGCAGCGGATGGACACGAGCCCCGATCTCCAGCTCAAGGAGCGCCGGTGGCTGCCGACTCTGGCCTCGCGCCTGCCGCTGCCGATTCCTGTCCCCCTGCGGGACGGTGCGCCGTCCGAGCGCTTCCCCAACATCTGGACCGTCATGACATGGGTCGAGGGCACGCCGCTGGACCATGGCTCGATCACTCGCGGCGACCACGCGGCCGAGACGCTGTCGGGCTTCCTCAGGGCGCTGCACGTGGAGACGCCCGCCGACGCACCGACCGCTTCGGACTTCGGCGCTCACCCCAAGGACTGCACGGACGGCTTCGAGCACTTCTTCCAGGACGTCGCCCCTGCCGACCTCGCCGACGAGATCCGTGACGTCTGGGGTGAAGCGGTGGCGGCCCCGGAGTGGGAGGGCCCACCGGTGTGGGTGCACTGCGACCTGCATCCCGCGAACGTCGTCGTCACGGACGGGACCCTGGCGGGTGTCGTCGACTTCGGCGCACTGGTCGCCGGCGACCCGGCGTGGGACCTCGCGGCCGCCTGGCTGCTACTCCCCGCGGGCGGCGCCTCACGGTTCTTCGACAGCTACGCGCAGGCGGACGAGGCAGCGGTGCGACGGGCACGCGGACTGGCCGCGATGAAGAGCCTGTTCCTGATGGCGATGGGCCAAGCCGGGGATCGCGGCCTGCCCGGAGGCAAGTCGAACTGGGGGCCCGTAGGCCGGTCCGCACTTGATCGTGTCCTGAAGGGCCTTTGACGCCAAGCATGGATCGACTGGGCCTCCCCGGCGGCCATGCGCTCGCCGACAGGAATCGATGCCGCCCGGCCAGTGCGACCGCGGTCTGAGAATCTCGGCGACGGTACGGGCTGTCTCGGTGCCGGCGCGCTTGCCGTCAGGACGGCTGGACTTGGTCGAACAGGGCAAGGGCCTCGGCGGGGTCCGGGCTCACGAGGCGTTCCAGACCGGCCGTCGTGATCTTCGCCCACCTGCCGGCCCGCGCCCACATCTGATCCTCGAAGGCTCGGACGGTCTCGTCCAGATCTTCAGGGCCGGTGGCGATGGACTCGGCGAGTTCGGCGCCTTCCAGCATCGCGAGGTTCGCACCCGCCCCCAAGGGGGGCATCAGATGGGCGGCGTCGCCCAGTAACGTCACCCCGATGACGTGGGTCCAGGTGTGGGACACGGGCAGTGCGTAAAGCGGGCGGTGGACGAAAGCGGCGCCGTGGCGGAGGAGGTCGAGGACGGGCGCGGCCCAGCCGTCGAACAAGGCCAGCAGGCTCGATCGCACGGCCTCGACGTCGGCCACGTCCAGGTTCGTGTGCCAGTCCAGCGGCGCGCGGAACTGGGCGTACACCTTGACGTGGCCGCCGCTGTTGCGCTGGGCGACGAGAGCTCGGTTCACGCCGTACACAGCCACGGAACCGTCGCCGATCAGCCGGGCGAGGTCGGGGTGGCGGGTGTCGACGTCGTCGAGGGAGGTCTCGACATAGGTGACGCCGGTGTAGTGCGGTGTCGCTGGCGAGACTGCCGGGCGGATCCGGGACCAGGCGCCGTCCGCGCCGACTACGAGGTCGAACGTCTCCTGTCGTCCGTCCGCAAAGTGGACCAGTACGCCGTCCCGGGTCCCCGGCACCACCTGCGTCACGCCCCGACCCCACTGGACGTCGAGAGGGCCGAGCAGCAGGTCGCGGAGTTGTCCGCGGTCGATCTCGGGATTGGCCCGGTCGTCCGGGCGGGGTCGCCAATCGCGCAGGACGGTCCCGGCCGTGTCCAGGATGCGCATGGCCTGCCCCTCGGGGCGGGACAGCGCGTGGAACTCCGCCAGCAGCCCCGCCTTGTCCAGCGCGAGCTGGCCCATCCCCTCGTGCAAGTCCAGCGTGCCGCCCGGAGGACGGGCATCGGGGGCGGGATCGCGTTCGAGGACGGCCACGGGGTGGCCATGGCGGTGCAGTACGCGGGCGAAGGCAAGGCCGGCAGGACCGCTCCCGACCACTGCGATGCGATGTCTCATGGCGATACACTGTATTGCTCGGATACGGCGTATCGCAACGGTACGGTGTGAGCATGACTGTGTGGGACCGGCCCGAGCCGCCGACTCGCCCCGTGCCGCTCGACCGGGAACGGATCGTCGCCGCCGCCATCGCACTGGCCGACGAGGGCGGGCTCGAGGCGGTATCCGTGCGCAAGGTCGCGGCCCGCCTGGACGCCGGTCCGATGCGGCTGTACAGGTACATCTCCACCAAGGAAGAGCTGTTCGACCTCATGGTGGACGAGGTCCAGGCCGAGATCCTCCCCGAGGAGCCGCCCGGCGACTGGCGGGAGGCACTGCGCGTCCTCGCCCAACGCACCAGGCAGGCCGCCCTCCGGCACGAATGGCTGGCCGACCTGCTCGGCGGCCGCCCGACCCTGGGTCCGAACGGCCTCGCCGTGACCGAGGCCACGCTGGCCGCCTTCGACGGCCTCACCGATATCGACACCGTCCTGCGCGCCGTGGAGACTGTCAGCGCCTACTTCATCGGCGCGATCAGGCGCGAGATCGCGAACCTGCGGGCCGAGCGCGCCACTGGCCTGTCCAAGGACGACTGGCAGCGTGCCCACGGCCCGCATGTGACGAGAATGCTGGCCACAGGCCGCTTCCCGGCGCTGGCCAAGGCCGTGTACGACGGCACGGACGTAGACGCCCAGACATCCTTCGCAACCGGCCTGGACTGGGTCCTCGATGCCGTGGCCGCCAAACTCACCGGGCCGTCGGCGTGAACTCCTCGCCGGAGGGGCGGTGTTCGTGGTCGCCGGCGTGATCCTGCTCGCGCTTCCCGCACTGCCGCCGGTGCCCACGGAACCGGGCGGGCCCCGATGGGCGGTGCTGCGCGACCGGCCGTACGTCGCGGTGGGACTGCTCAACGCGGTATGCATCACCAACTCCGGCATCCTCAAACGTCGCCCTGCCCCTGTGGATCGCCGAACGCACCGACGCCCCCACGTCCGTCTACGCGGGATTGCTGCTGATCAACACCGCGCTGGTGGTGCTGGGACAGGTCCCGGTGAGCCGGGGCGCCGAGGACATCAGGGGCGGCGCCAGGGCGATGCGCCGGTCCGGGCTGTGGCTCGGCGCGTGCTGTGTGCTGTTCGCGTCCGCCGCCGGGCGTCAGTCGTGGCTCGCCGTGGGTGTGCTCGCCGTGGGCGTCGCCGTCCACACGATGGGAGAGCCGCTCCACAGCGCGGGCTCGTGGGCCCTGTCGTACGAACTGGCTCCCGAGCACGCCCACGGGCAGTACCAGGGCCTGTTCGGGCTGACTACGCAGCTGGGCACCGCCATCACCCCCGCCCTCACGACCTTGTTGATCATCGACCACGGCATGGCAGGCTGGGCCGTACTGGCCGCCCTGCCGGCCACCGCGGGGCTGGCCGCCCCGGCCGTGGCCGGGTGGGCGGAACGGACCCGTCCGCACCCGGTGACTCCGGTGCCGGCGGACACGTAGCCACCCCTTTCACGCCCTCCCAGAGCGGTACCGGTGGGCAGGCGTGTGGCAGTTGGGTGGTCAGCGATGCCGTGTCGGGCATCTTCGGGTGCATCGCCCGCAGCGGAGAGCCGGTGGGCGTGGATCTGGCGGCGTGCAAGAAGTCATCGACCGCTCGTGTGCTTCGGGTCGGGCGGGGCGGGGTGTGTGCCGTCTCGGCTCTTGCACCCGGGTGTCCTCGTGAGCTGCCAAGAGCTACAGGTGGGCGGTGATACCGAACGGGTGCATCAGATCGGTGAGCGTCTCTGCCGCGGTCGCGCGGAGGTACTCCTCGATGCCGTCCGAGTCATGGCTGCCCTGGGGGTCGCCGGTGAGGAACTGCAGGCCGACACTGCCCGCGCGCAGGGGCTGGGGGATGCGTCAGCCGGCGAGGTTCTCCTCGACCCACTGGCGGAGTCCAGTCACGGGGATCGCGTGGCGTGCGTTGTAGGTGTCGTCCTTCGCCCACGCGACGCCGCGGCCCTGCGCGAAGACCGCCCGGTACTTCCGCGTCATGTTGTCCGGGTCGGCGGCCAGCTCGTCGAGCAGCGATGGAACCGTCCACACCTCACGGCGGAACGGACGCTTCAGCACGGTCTCGAGCGTCTCGGCCAGTTCGCCGTAGGTGATGGTGTCACCGGCGAGGTAGACGATCTCGTTGCGGATGCGAGGTTCGGCGAAGAGGATGTCCGCGGTGAGGACGCCGATGTCTTCGGGCGTCGTCACGGTGACCGCCGTCTCGAGACTTCCCAGCGCGTTGACGGTGTCGTCGGGCAGGTCCACCATCCCCGAGCCGGGCTCGAAGAGGTAGTTCATGAACATGCCGGTGGAGATGATGACCCACTCGGTCTGGTCCTGGGACCGGAGCAGGTCACGGACGTCCAGCTGGGAGTCGAAGATGTCCTGCGGGCTTCCTCGGCCGATGATGTCGAAGTCGACGCCGAACTGCCACGGGAAGTACCGCGGGACCCTCGCCTGGAGGGCGGCTTGGGCGACCTTCATGGGGGTCTCGAGGCCGGCGGTGATGCCCGTGCACCCGATGACCGTGTCGTAGTCGGCGAAGATGGAGGCGAGCTCGTCGATGGTGTTCTTCACGAGGTCCCCTTCGGCGATCTTCACGCCCAGGTTCTTGATCTCAGCGACGTCGCGCTGCTTGTCGGGTGCCGTGGACGCGGTGGCGCTGGCCCGCAGGAGCACGCTGACGGACGAGCCTGCCACGTCCTTCGCTCGTCGGACGACGTTGCGGATGACGGGCATGCCGAGCTCCCCGGCTCCGATGATGAGGATGTCCCGGGAGGTGGGGATCGAGCTGTCGTTGGTCATCTGGAGGTCACTCTCGTGTTCGTCTTTCCCCAGTGTGTTCTGGTCGCTGGGGTCTCGAGAAGCACCGTAGACTTTGACATCAGTGTCAAGGTCAAGTGGTCGGCTGACGAGGAGGAGCGAGTGATGAAGATCAGTGAGGCCGCCCAGAAGACAGGAACCCCGGCTCGGATGCTCCGCTACTACGAGCAGCAGGGGCTCATCGAGTCGTCGCGGTCGACCAACGGTTACCGCGACTACTCCGAGGACCAGGTCGAGCATGCACGTCACGTCCGGGCGCTCGTCGAGGCTGGTCTGTCGACGAGGATGATCAAGATCGTGCTGGACATCGAGGCTCCCTCGAACCAGGACGCAGCAGGCGCGTGCACCCAGACCCTGGCAAAGGAGCTCGCTCACGAGCTGCGCGTCGTCGAGAACAGGATCGTGTGCCTGGAGAAGAGCCGAGACGCGGTGATCGACTACCTCCGGCGAACGGGCCACGCAGACCTGCTTACCTCAGCGTGACTCGCACCCCCGGGACCCGAGGGCGGAGGGGCATGACCCCCGGCCTGTGGGCGACGTCGGCCTCAACAGCATCGACGCCGGCCACCTGGCCAGCGCCCATGCGTTGTGGATTGGTGCAGCGGGTGAGACACCGCAACCTCTGGGAGGGCGTCTTAGCCCCCGTCCCCGTTCCGCCCCTAGGAGACCTGCCATGACCAGCACGTTCCGTCCTGACTTCGGGCTCACCGCGCAGGACTACGGCCGCCACCGCGCCGGATTCCCACCGCAGATCGTCACGCACCTGTACCGGCACGGCATCGCCTTCCCCGGCAAGGACGTGCTCGACATCGGGACCGGCACCGGCACCCTGGCCCGGCTGTTCGCGCAGGCGGGGGCGCGGGTGACCGGCCTCGACCCGGCGGCGCCGCTGCTCGAGCAGGCCCGGGAGCTCGACAGGGAGGCCGGGGTGCGGACCGACTACCGGGTGGGCACCGCAGAGTCGACGGGACTGCCGGACGGGTCGTACGACGTGGTGGCGGCCGGCCAGTGCTGGCACTGGTTCGACGCGTCGAAGGCCGCGGCCGAGATCACGCGGCTGCTGCGTCCCGGTGGCCGGGTGGTCATCGCCCACTTCGACTGGCTGCCTCTGCCGGGCAACGTGGTCGAGGCGACCGAGGAGCTGATCCTCTCCTTCAACCCGGCCTGGACGATGGGCGGTGGCACCGGCCTGTACCCGCGCTGGCTGACCGACCTGGCCACCGTGGGTTTCACCGGCATCGAGACCTTCTCCTTCGACCTGGCCGTGCCGTACCCGCCCGAGGCGTGGCGGGGCCGGATCCGGGCCAGTGCCGGGGTCGGCGCCAGTCTGCCGCCGGACGAGGTGGAACGCTTCGACGACGCCCTCGGCCGGGTGCTGCGCGAGCGTTTCCCCGGCGAGGTGATCGAAGTCCCGCACCGTACCTGGGCCGTTGTGGCCACGAGGGGCGACGGCTGACACGGTCACCAGGCGTCCGTCAGGGCAGCCCGAGTGAGTTCGGCCTTGTTCCCCAGGCCGAGTTTGCCCTTGGCCCGCTTGACGTACGTGTTGATGGTGTGCGGGCTCAACCCCAGTCGGCGGGCGGTCTGGTCGTGGGTGTAGCTGTCCGCGATCAGCCGCAGCACCTGTCGCTCCCGCGCGGACAGGGGGAAGCCGCCCTTGTCGGGTGGCACCGGCGTGTCCGGGGCCGCCGCGTCACGGATCGCGGCGACCAGTTCGGCGGCGGTGCAGCGTTCGGAGAGGTGACCCGCAAAGCCGGAGGCCGCCATGTCGAGGTCCGGCGGCGGATCGTTGGGGAACATCAGCAGCATCCGGGTGGCTCGGGCGCCGATCGCGGGGTCGCGCGGCTGGTGGTCGGTGACCAGGACGTCCATATGGCTCGGGGTGTTCTCGCCACCGTCCTCGGGGGCGCTGTGAACCTGGAGTCCGGGCACCGCCGACAGCGCCGTGCGCACCGCCCATGCGGTGAACTGACGGTCGTACAGCAAACCGATCTGGTACACCGCTCACTGCCAGCCCACGTCGGAGGCGTCCGCGGAGCTCGCCGTGACGGTGGTGTCGAGACCGCCGCTCACCCCGTCAACTCCTCCCTCTTCCGGAGGTACGCGCGGGGTAGCTGCGGTCCGTGAGGCCGAACGCGGGGGGAAGCCGAGCTGTCGGCGCATCGGTTCTCAGACCGAGAACGTGTGCAGGCCGGCCACCGCCAGGGTCTGTTCGGCTTCGTAGGCCTCGAAAGTGCCGACGCGCCGGAAGCCGAGGCGGGAGGCCAGGCCGAGGGAGCGGGTGTTGGCCGTCTGGGTCACGATCAGGACCGGCTGGTCGGGCAGTTCGGACGCGGCGGTGCGCAGCGCGGCGGTGGCTGCCTCGAAGGCCAGCCCCGCGCCCCAGGCGGCGCGTCGCAGGACGTAGGTCAGTTCCAGTTCCCCGCCCTCCTCGGAGACGTGTCCGGGGAGGTCGGCGGGGCGTCGGTTAATCAGGAGCACCCCGAGGAGGTCGTCGGTCGTCCGGTCGGCGATGACGAACGTGCCGGGCTGGTCGGTGACGTGTGCGACGTCCCTCGCGTCGAAGTACTGCTCGACCGCACTCCGCGGCCTCGGGCCGCCGAGGTGTAACCGGACCTGGGGGTCGGTCTGCAGCTCGATGAGCCCGGCGCGGTCGGCGTCGTGCGCTGCGCGCAGCCGGAGCCGGGGCGTGGTGATCTCCGTGGCGGACAGGGTGGGTGAGGCGGCCGCCGGGGCCGGGGAGTTCGGTGTGTTCGACGAGGTCATGGAGCCCATCCTGACCGAGCCGCCGCCCGTCGGCCGGGGACTCGTTCCCGGGACGGGCGGACCGCCTCATTCAGGCTCGGTGAAACCCCCGACGATGCAGAAGGGGTGCCCCGCCGGATCCGTGAGCACCCGCCATCTGTCCGCGTTCGGCTGGCGTTCCGGCCTGCCGGCGCCCAGCTTCAGCAGCCGTGTCTCCGTCTCGTCCAGGTCCGCGACCCGGAAACAGCAGTGCAGCTGCTGGGGAACGGCGGGGTCGGGCCAGCTCGGTGCCCGATGGCCGTCGATCCGCTGGAAGGCGAGGGAGAGGCCGTTCTCGCCCTCCAGCGCGGCGAAGTCGGCGTCCGACTTGGGATGCAGCTCCAGTCCCGTGGCCTGCTGGTAGAACGCCGCCAGGGCGAGTGGATCGGCGCAGTCCAGAGTGATCGCGCTCAGTATCATCCGGCGAGCACCTCCCGACAGTCCGCCCAGGCGGGTTGGCTCAGCAGGGGACGGATGCGGGTGAAGAGGCTGAGCAGCTCGGAGCCCCACCGGTCGCGGAAGTCGGGGTCGAGGCGAGCGAGGTCGATCTCGTTGGCGGCGGACAACTCGGCGAAGTCCCGCCGCCACTGCGGCTCCGGGATGTGGCTCAGGCCGGTGAACCGATCGTGAAAGGGTCCGTCGGCATCCGCGAGGGTCGGATAGGTGGCCCCGCGATCGCACGCGGCGTACAGATACACCAGAGCCTCGGCCTCGGCACCGACCGCCGCCGCAAGTACGCCACGGCGGTCCAGGGGCAGCAGGGCGCCCGGAAAGCCGTCCGTGCCGTAGAACGCGTGGCACAAGCCCGCCAGTCGGAGGGCCGGGCGGGCGCCCCACGCGGTGAGTTGCCTCTGCACCCGCGTGAGGTGGGCGAGGAGGGTCCCGCCCGGGTGGGCGATGTCCGCCGCGCCGAGTCCGCTCAGGAGCGCGACGGCCGCTCCGGACTCGGTAGGGGAAGCAGTCACAGGGTGGAGTCCTTTCAGCAGCGGTCGGGGCGGCACCATCAAATCGGTGGACGGGCCGGGCCGGCCATCGGTTTGATCCGCGTCATGACGACTCCTCAGCAAGCCCTGATCCGGGCCGCCGCCCGGAACAACGCCGAGTGGTGTGCGGCGGTGTGCCGGGCGCACGGGGTGGCGGGCGCGTTCGGGGCCGACGCCTGGGCCGCCCCGGTGCGGACGCCGCTCTTCTACCCCGACGCCGTGACGCTGGGGCCGGACGCCGACCCCGACGCGCTCACGACACGGATCGACACGGCCTCGCCCGGCGCCTCGGTCAAGGACAGCTTCGCCGACCTCGACCTGGCGGCAGCCGGGTTCCGGGTGCCTTTCGAGGCGCAGTGGATACACCGGCCCGCCGGGTCGGCACCGGCTGCACCGGGTCTCGAATGGGACGTGGTGGGCGACCCGGACACACTGCGTGCCTGGGCCCTGGCCTGGGACGACGGGGCGGGCAACGCCGACCTGTTCCGGCCCGGGCTACTCACCGAACCGGAGACCTTCCTGATCCTTGGGCGGCCCGCCGGCGACACCGAGGGCAGAGTGGCCGCCGGAGCGGTCGCGAGCCGCAGCGAGCACGTGGTCGGCGTCTCCAACGTCTTCGGGCCGGACGGCGCGTCCGACGCGGCCTGGCCGGTCGTCCTGCACGCGCTCGCCCGGCTCTTCCCGACCCTGCCCGTCGTCGGCTACGAGCAGGGTGCCGACCTGGCAGCCGCCCTCCGGCACGGCTTCGAGCCACTCGGCCCGCTGCGGGTGTGGACGTATGCCGGGTAGCCGGGCGGGCAGTCCCCTGCCTCCTACTTCGGGTCGCGCGCCTGGACTGTGTCCGCGATGTCCGGCACCGGCACGCGCATCCCCCGGGACTCGGCGACCCTCAGCGCGTCGGTCAGGCACTCTGCGAGACGGAGGCCGGCGAAACGGATCTCCCTGTACGGCGAGGCCGGGTCGTCCAGCACCTTGCGGGCGAGGCCCAAGACGTCGGTGGCGGTGGCGAGCTGGACGGCTTCCAAGTCGTCGGCGAGACGGGAGAGGTAACCGCCGTTGTCGTCGGTCACCAGGTAGCAGGGGTTGCCCTCCGCGGACAGCCAGGGCAGGAGCCGGGGTGGTGACGTGACGTGTGTCCGACCGGCGGGGCGTTCCATCAGGCGGCCACCGTCCGCGCGCCGATCAGGTGCTGGTCGAGATCGATCCCGAAGTCGGCGGCGAGCACGAGGGCCAGGCGGCGGCGTTCCTGTAGAGCGGCCTCACTCTCGTGGGCGGCGAGGTAAGGGCGGACGAGGGGGGAGGCGGCCCCGTCGAGAGGACCGTGCAGGCCGTACGGGGAGCGGTGGCGGGGAAGCTGCGGCGGCTGGGATGCGGAGGGGCAGCTGACGACGGTGAGGTGTACGTGGAGGTGCCGGCGGGGCCGACGCCGTTTCCCGGTGCCGGGTGCGAAGAGGAGGCGCAGCCATTGGAGGGCGCGGGGGATAAGGTCATGCATGTCGACGCTCCAGTAAGCGTTGGCCGTGCCCCGGGAGGTCTAGTCCACCTCGCCGGGGTCTTTCTGTCTTCGACCGTACACCTGCATACAGCCCTCTACATACAAGTACAGAGGGATCCACACGATCGTGCAGGTCGCTACAGCTCTACGTTGGACGTATGAGCGATACCGAAGCGTCGAAGCCCACTCTGGACCCGATGAGCGCGAGACCGCTCTACATGCAACTGGCCGACGTCATCGCCGGGAAGATCGCGTCCGGAGAGCTGGCGCCGGACAGGCCCATCCCTTCCGAGAACCACCTCGCCGACGAGTACGGCGTAGCGCGACTCACCGCGCGACGGGCCGCACAGGAACTCCGTGAGCGCGGCCTGATCGTCACCGTGCGAGGCAAGGGATCCTTCGTCGTCGAACAACCGGTCGGCGAGGCCTCCGAAGAGGGCGAACCGAACGGCTGAAGCCCCCGGCCCCGTCCCGCTACCGCGGCTTGTACGCCAGAAACGTCCCCGCCCTCCGCTTCAACCGTCCCTCCGGTTCCTGCACCACCCGCGTCGTGACCACCAGCCCGGCCCGGGTGAGCAGTTCCGCGATCCGGTCCGGCGGCAGCAGGTGTGACTCGTAGGACACCGGATGGTCGCCGTAGGCCCGCGTGGGACGCAGGTGCTCGCCGTCGCCCACATGACCCGCGAGCATCAGCCGGCCCCCGGGCGCGAGGGTGCGACGGAACTCGGCGAACACGGTCGGCAGCCACTGCGGCGGGGTGTGGTGGGTGGAGTAGTACGCCAGGACGCCCCCGAGTTCACCGTCGGCGATGTCCAGTGCGGTCATCGAGCCGACGGTGAAGCGGAGCTCCGGGTACGCCGCCCGGGCCAGTTCGATCATCTTCGGCGACACGTCCACGCCGAAGACCGGAACCCCCAGGGCGGCCAGGTGTGCCGTCACCTTGCCGGGGCCGCAGCCCAGGTCGGCGACCGGCCCGAGGGAAGCGGTGAGTTCGGCGAAGGCGGCCAGCAGGGTGCGGGAGACGGGGTCCAACTCGGCCGGCTCCGGCACGCGTCGGGCGTAGTCGGCGGCGACGGTGTCGTAGGACTCGCGGACGGCGGTGACGTACGAGGGCTCGGTCATGCCGCGAAGGTAGGTGACGGCACTGACACGCCCCGTACTCCGAGGCCAGTACGCCGGTTTACTCCCGCCGCCAGACGCCCGCGCCGCCCCTCCCCCGGCACCGTGACACCGTGAAGCCGAACCGGAAACTCAGCCGCCGCGCCCGCCGGGCCGTACTGGTCGTCCACGTCACCGCCTCCGCGAGCTGGCTCGGGCTCTCGCTCGGGCTGCTCGCCCTCGGGACCACCGCGGCCTCCACCGGGTCCGCCGAGACCGTGGAGGCGTCCGTCCGGGCCATGAAGCTCTTCGCCGACTGGCTCCTGCTCCCCGTCGCGTTCCTCACGCTTCTCAGCGGCCTGCTGCTGTCGCTGGGCACGAAGTGGGGCCTGGCCAGGTACCGGTGGGTCTACACGAAGTTCTGGCTGACCCTCGCCACCACCACCGCCACCGTCTTCGCCCTGCGCCCCGGCGTGAACTCCGCTGTCACGGCCGTCGCCGCCGGCGGACCGCTGCCGGACGCCGGTGACGTGCTGTTCGGGCCGGCCGTGTCGCTGTCCGCCTATGTGTTCATGACCGTGATCTCCGTCCTCAAGCCCTGGGGGAAGACCCGCCGCGGCAACAGAAGGATACAGAGATTTGCCTAAAGGTTTTAGGCAGGGGCACACTCGCTTCAGGTAGAAGGGAGAGCCCTCATGGCACGCGTAGGACTGACGCCCGAGCGTCTGACCGAGGCCGGCGCCGAGCTCGCCGACGAGGTCGGCTTCGAGCAGGTCACCGTCTCGGCACTCGCCCGGCGGTTCGACGTCAAGGTCGCGAGCCTGTACTCGCACGTGCGGAACTCCCACGACCTGAAGACGAGGATCGCCCTGCTCGCCCTCGCGGAACTCGCCGACCGGGCCGCCGAGGCCCTGGCCGGACGGGCCGGCAAGGACGCCCTGTCCGCCCTGGCGAACGTGTACCGCGACTACGCCCGGGAACACCCGGGCCGCTACGCCGCGGCCCAACTGCGGCTCGACCCGCAGACCGCGGCCGCGAGCGCCGGTGTCCGGCACGCGCGGATGACCCGGGCGCTGCTGCGGGGCTACGACCTGACGGAACCGGACCAGACCCACGCGGTCCGGCTGCTCGGCAGCGTCTTCCACGGCTACGTCAGCCTGGAGCTCGGCGGCGGTTTCAGCCACAGCGCGCCGGACACCGAGGAGACCTGGGCCCGGATCCTCGACGCCCTCGACACGCTGCTGCGGAACTGGCCCGCGGCCCCTACCGATCCCCGAGGCTGACACCCATGCACACCGAGCACGACTGGATCACCACGCCCCTCACGGCGGACCTGCTGCGCGGCGCCCTCGACCTGGAGCGCACCGAGCACGGCCTGCTCCCTCACCGGCTGCCCGCCCGGGCCCGCGCGCAGAACACCAGCCCGCAGCTGGCGATGGCCGAGGCCCAGCCCTCGGGCGTACGCCTGGCGCTGCGCACGGCCGCCACCGTCATCGAGCTGGACACCCTGCGCACCAAGCGCGACTACGCCGGCTTCCCGCCGCGCCCGGACGGGCTGTACGACCTGCTCGTCGACGGCGTCCCGGCCGGCCAGGCCACCGGGACCGACGGCAACGTCCTCACCGTCGACCTCGCCACCTGGGACGGCGAGGTCACGCCCGGCCCGGTCGGCACGGTCCGTTTCACCGGTCTGCCCGCGCGGGACAAGGACGTCGAGATCTGGCTGCCGCACAACGAGACCACCGAGCTGGTCGCCCTGCGCACGGACGCCCCCGTCGCACCCGCCCCGGACCGGGGCCGCCGGGTCTGGCTGCACCACGGCAGCTCGATCAGTCACGGATCGGACGCCGCGAGCCCCACGGCCATCTGGCCCGCGATCGCCGCGCTGCGGGGCGGGGCCGAGCTCGTCAACCTCGGCTTCGGCGGCAGCGCGATGCTCGACCCGTTCACCGCGCGCGCCATGCGGGACACCCCGGCCGACCTGATCAGCGTCAAGACGGGCATCAACCTCGTCAACCAGGACGCGATGCACCTGCGCACCTTCGGCCCCGCCGTGCACGGCTTCCTCGACACGATCCGCGACGGGCACCCGGACACCCCGCTGCTGCTCGTCTCCCCCATCCACTGCGCCATCCACGAGGACACGCCCGGCCCCACCGCCCCCGACCGGGACGAGATGAGCAAGGGCCGTATGGTCTTCGCCGCCATGGGCGACCCGGCGCAGACGGCCGCCGGCAAGCTCACGCTCACCGTCATCCGCGAGGAACTGGCCCGCATCGTCGAACAGCGCGCCGCCGACGACCCGAACCTCCACTACCTCGACGGCCTCGACCTCTACGGCCCGAAGGACGCCGCCGCCCACCCCCTGCCGGACAACGTCCACCCGGACGCGGCCACCCACCGGCACATCGGCGACCGTTTCCACGAGCTGGCCTTCGGAGACGGAGGCCCCTTCGCCGCGGCGTAGCGACCGGCGGACCGAGACCGGTCGCTCAGGCCTCCTGGTATCCCTGGTCCGCGAGGATCGCCGCGATGCGGGCGCGGTGGGCCGACTCCCAGTCGTCCAGGGACTGAGCGGCCTCCTTCGCGAGCTTGGCCCGGGCCGCCGCCAGTACCTCCTCGCGGCGGGCCCCGGGCACGACCACGACGCCCTCCTCGTCGGCGACGACCGTGTCACCCGCCTCGACCGCGACCCCGCCGCAGCGCACCCGCTCGTTCAGCGGCCGGACGGCCGACTTGGCGCCCGGGATGGGGATGACGCCGCGTGCGAACACCGGGAAGCGCATGTCCCGGACCTCGGCGAGATCGCGGATCAGCCCGTCGGCGACGAACGCGGTGATGCCCCGGCGCCGGGCGACGGCGCAGACGTTGCCGCCGGCCAGGGCGTAGTCCAGGTCGCCCGACTCCACGACGACGACCGAGCCGGGGCCGGCCCGGTGGATCGCGGCGTGCAGCATCAGGTTGTCGCCGGGCGGGCACCGTACGGTGAAGGCCGGTCCGGCCACCCGGGGCACCGGCTCCCACAGCGGCCGGATCCCGATGTCCATGACCTGCTCGCGGCCCAGCAGATCGGCCAGCGTGGTCGTGGGTATGTCCGTGAACGCGTCGACGTCAGCCATGGCAGGGGACCCTAGCCGCCAATGGCGGTTCCTAGAACGGCAGTTCCCTCCCCCGCACCACCTCCAGCCGCGACACCGCCCGGGTCAGCACCACGTACAGCCGGTGCAGCCCCCGTTCCTCCGCCTCGGCGATCGCCGCCGGCTCAACGGCCACGACATGGTCGTACTCCAGGCCCTTGACCACGCTCGCCGGCACCAGGGCGACCCGCGCGCCGAGTTCGTCCGGGCCCGCCGCCCCGATGCCGGCCGCGTCGAGGGCCGCCCGCACCCGGGGGACCTCCGCGTCCGCCGCGACGATCCCGACCGAGCCCTCCCGTCCGAGCGCGTCCCGTACAGCCGCCACGACGGCCCCGGGCACGCCGTCGACGGTCGTCTCCCGCATCCGCAACTCCCCGTCCCCGCGCAGCGAACGGGCCGGCGGCACGTCCACGTCGAGACGCTCCAGCAGTCGGTTGGCGAGCCCGACCACGGCCTGCGGCACCCGGAACCCGGTGGTCAGGGCGACCTCGGCCGCGTCCGGTTTCCCCAGGTGCGCGAGGACCGTACGCCAGGACCGGGCCGCCCACGGCGTCGTCCCCTGCGCCAGATCACCCAGCACCGTCAGCGAACCGAAGCGGGCCCGGCGGGCGATGGCCCGGCACTCCATCGGGGACAGGTCCTGCGCCTCGTCGACGACGACGTGCCCATACCCCTCCGGATGACCGATCAGCCCGGCCACCTCGTCGAGCAGCACCAGATCGGCGGCCGACCAGCGCGCCGACTTCCACGACCGGGGCGGCCGCTCCCACAGCAGCGCCCGCTGCTCACCGGCGTCGAGCAGCCCCTCGGCGGCCGCCGCCAGCACCTCCGCATCGCCGAGCAGTCCGGCCACGACCTCCTCCGGTCGCACCCCAGGCCACACGGCATCGACGTACGCCGACACCGGCCGCGCCCGCTCGATGCGCCGCACCCAGGAGTTCGGCGGCGGCCCGGCCCGCCGCTCGACCTGTTCGCGCAGACACCGCACGATCCGCGCCCGCACCCGCTCCCGCCCGACCCCGTAGGGCGGTTCCTCCTCCCGCACTTCGGCCACGATCCGCGCGAGCTCCCCCGCCGGCACCCGCCACCGGTAGGCCCCGTCCGGCAGGGCGATCCCCGCGCCGTTCCCCTCGGCGCGCACGCGCGCGTACAGCGCCCGACGCAGCACCTCGGCCATCCGGGCGTCGTGCTTCACGACGGCGGCCGGCTCGTCGTCGACGCGGCGGACCGGGCCGCGCGCGATCTCCTCCCCCAGGGTCGACTGCCGCACCCCGGTCTCGCCGAGGGCCGGCAGCACCTCGGCGATGTACGACAGGAAGGTGTGGTTCGGCCCGAGGATCAGCAGGCCGCCGCGCCGGATGCGCTGCGGGTGCGTGTAGAGCAGATACGCGGCCCGGTGCAGCCCGACGGCGGTCTTGCCGGTGCCCGGCGCGCCCTGCACACACACCGACACCGCCAGGTCCGCCCGTACGAGGTCGTCCTGCTCGGGCTGGATCGTGGCGGCGATGTCCCGCATGGGCCCGACCCGGGGCCGTTCGATCTCCCGGGCGACGATCTCGCTGCCGCGCGACTCCCCCTGCTCCAGGTGCTCGTCCTCCAGGCCGGTGAGGTCCCCGGAGTCGCCCCGGCTGCCGGGCGCCCACCCGAACCGCCTGCGCACCGCCACGCCCTGGGGGTCACGGGCCGATGCCTGGTAGAAGGCGCGCGAGACCGGCGCACGCCAGTCGACGACCAGGGGCGGTTCGGCCGGATGCTCGGAGATCCGCAGCCGCCCGATGTGCAGCGTGCCGTCCCCGCCCTGAAGCGCCCCGAAGAACAACGGCCCCTCCGGCAGCTCCCGCAGCGCCTTCGCCCAGCTGCGCAGCTGGTACCCGAGGACCTCGGCGTCGGCCCCGGACGCGGACACGTCCTCCCCGACGACCACCTGTTCACCGGCGCCCTCGACCATCGCGGCGAGGGCGGTCCGGCAGCGCTCGTGGTGGGCGCGTTCCCGGTCGAGGACGTACTGGGGGGCAGGCTCGGTCGAGGTCATTTCACCGAGCGTACGCGAAAACGTGATCGAGTTAAATAACTTACCGAGTCTCACCCCGGAGGCGCGGCGGCAGCCCGGCCGCGAGCCGGTCGAACGCCCGCTGCGCCGCCGCGACCGCGTCCGGCCGCACGTCCTCAGCCCGCTCCCCCGCAGCGATCCGCCGCCAGTTCTCCAGCGCGAGCACCCGCAGTACGGCCATGATCTGCCCGGCCGCCAGCCGCGCGTCCAGATCGCCCCCGAGCACCTCGGCCAGCGCGGCCTCCGACCGCTCCTGGTGCGTGTACGCCCGGGCGACCAGGGAGGGCGTCCCGTAGAGCAGGGCGTGAAAGGCGAGCACATCGGGATGGTCGCTGAGCCCGGTCACCGGGTCCCCCCGCTCCAGCCCCGCCACGAAGTGCCGCCGCAGCACCTCGACGGCCGGCCCCTCGGCCCCCGCCACCACCCGGGCGGCCTCCCCCTCGTGATCGGCGATCCGGTACAGCACCAGATCCTCCTTGGCGGGGAAGTACCGGAACAGCGTCGGCTTCGAGATCTCGGCAGCCGCCGCCACCTCGGCGACGGACACCGCGTCGAATCCCTTCTCCATGAAGAGCCGCACGGCGATGTCCGACACGGTCTCGTACATCCGCCGCTTCTTGCGCTCACGCAGGCCGGGGTCGCTCATGAGGGCGAGACTACGCAGGGGCGGGATCGGGCCAGGGCGCGGGCGAGGCAGGGGTTGGCCGTGGAGCGCACCGGGAGGCCGAGCGAGCCGGTGGCGACGGCCAGCGTCACCGCGTAGGAGTCCACCGCCCGCCGGACGTTCGGAGCGTCCAGACCCGCGCCGGTCACGATGCGGTCCAGGTCGACGTAGGCGGACCGCACGATCTCCAGCCGGCGGTACACCCGCCAGTCCTTGCGCCAGTCGCGGGTGTACGCGGCGGGCAGCAGGCGCTCCCAGCGGCGGAACATGCGCTCCCTGATCTCCGGCCGGGTCGGCGTGAGGTGCATGTGCCGGACGAGGTCGTAGAGGGGGTCGCCGACGACGGCCATCTCCCAGTCGATGATGGTCACCGCCAGATCGTCGTCACGGCGTACGAGGTTCCAGGGGTTCAGGTCGCCGTGCAGGAGCGCGGGCTCCCGGTCGCTCACGCCGTGCCGGGACAGGATCAGCTGCAACCGGTCCGGGTCGGGCAGCCCGAGGTGCCGTGCCAACTGCTGGGACGCCTTCGGCAGGTCCCGTACCAGGGAGATCAGCTGTTCCCGCAGCCAGCCGTGGAACGCGCCCTGGCCGGCGAGCGGGTCGACCTGCTCGTATCTGACCTGCGTCAGGGCGCACAGCTGGTCCACCAGGCCGTCCGCCTCGTGCGGCAGCAGACCGTGGACCGGGTGATTGGGGGGCCGGCCGACGTCCCGCGGCCCGCCGTAGGTGTGCAGGGCGATGGTGTCGCCCTGATAGGCCTCGCCCAGGGCGAGCACCCGCGGCGCCGCCACCCGGGCGGACGACTCCTCGATCGCGCGCAGGACGGCGTGCTCGCTGAGGAAGCCGCGCTCCCGGCGGCATACGTCGGGCAGCTTCCGCCGTACGACCACGGGCGAGCCGAAGCCCGGCACCGCCACCACGGTGTTCAGGTGCGCGGTGCCCTTGAACACCCGGCCCGCGGGCGCGGCACCCTCCGCCAGCAGTGCCTCCCGGACCGCAGCGGAGGGGAAGTCGGAGCGCGCGGGCACCCGCGGGTCGGGCCGCCACTCGAACGCCTCCGCGATCCACGCCCGGCCGCCGATGTCCCCGTTCCTCCGCGACACCAGCCACCGGAACAGGGCCCGCCGGATCTCGCCCTCCCGCGGCACAGCGACGAGCCGCAGCGGTTCCGCCGCCGCCTCCAGAGCCCGGCGCACCTCGGCCGTCGCCTCGTCCAGGCTCGTCTGCGTGAACGATTCCTCCAGCGACCGGGCGGCCCTCATCACGTCCGGGAAGACGGACTGCGCCCGCTCGAACGCCAGATAGTGCCGCAGATCCCGCGCCAGACCGCTCACCGCGGCCGGACGGACCTGCTGCATGGCCTCGCCCCAGGCGTCGACGACTTCGGCCCACTGGTGCGCCGGGTACCGCATCCGCACGAGGTGCGTCGCGAGGTCATGCAGGGGGTCGCCGTAGGTGGCGAGCTCCCAGTCGACGCAGATCAGGGGCGGGTCGCCCGCGTACGACACGATCACGTTGTCGCGGTGCAGATCGGCGTGGAGCAGGCTGTACGGCCGCCGGGCCATGGCGGGCACCCGCCCGGCCAGCCCGGCGAGCGCGTCCTCCGGGATGCCGAGCGCCGCGAACAGCCCACCGAATGCAGTCCAGTTGGGCTGCCTGATCTGCCGGTCGGCCAAGTGGACCAGCGTCCTGAGGAAACCCTGACTGTCCGTGTCGTTGCGGGGCCAGCCGGACGGCAGGGCCGGCAGCGCACCCCTGCGCACGTGTGCCATCCGGGCGAGCAGACCGGCCAGGGCCCGGATGAGCAGGGTGTCGACGGGTTTGCCGTTGGCGCAGACGCTGGACAGCGGAACGCCCTCCACAAAGCTGTGGACGGCGAAGTCCTCGCCTTTGACCAGGCATTCCGGCGTGTGCGGAAGGACCCCCCGGACCGCGCGGAGGATCTCCGCCTCGTCCTGCCACGTCCGGATGACGACGGGCAGCGCGTCCGGACGCCGGATCCGAACCGTCACCGACGTCCCCGCCTCACGCCCGGCCAGGCGGGCCATGCCCTCCGTGAGCGCGATGACGTAGTTCCGGTTGTGGTGGCCGCTGGTCGCCACACCCAGCTCGGCGGCCCGTTGCACGAAGGCCCGGCAGGTGACGTCGTGCGAGGCGCGCTCCCCGAGAAGAGGACGGGAAGGAGTGGGTGCGCCCACGGGCCGCTCCGGAAGGGACGAGAAGGGGGGACGGTCAGGCAAACGGTAGGTTCGCGGTCGGTGCCGCGCACGATGGAGTGCGCCATCACGGGTGGTTTGCCACTCATCCGCATGAGCGTGCGCGAGCTTGTTCGATGGCGGCCGGTCGGCCCCTTCCCATACGAACGCGGACGAGCGTTTGACTCAATCGCCGCACGGTGCCGGAATGCTACACCCGCCCGCCCCGGCCC
>NZ_JAIGQA010000369.1:0-1350 GCF_019733245.1 Streptomyces sp. WAC04114 | reverse complement strand
GTAGTACCCGGGTACGACACCGCTCACCCCGGGGTAATCGGGGTGAGCGGTGTCGTACCCGGGTACTACCGTGGCCGTATGAGCTATGTGATCCGGTCCGTCCGTGCTGGTGAGTGGGTCGCGGCGAAGGAGCTGCGGCTCGCGGCGCTGCGGGATCCGGTGGCGCACCTGGCCTTCCTGGAGACGTACGAGGAGGCCGCCGCCCGACCGGATGCCTTCTGGCAGGAGCGGACCGAGGGGGCCGCCGAAGGGGCGGACAAGGCGCAGCAGATCATCGCCGAGGGGCCGGACGGGCGGTGGGTGGGGACGCTGACGGTGCTCGTGGAGGAGCCCGGGACGACCGACTGGGCCGGGTTTCCGGTGGAGCGGAAACAGGGGCATGTGGTCGGTGTGTTCGTGCGGCCCGAGGAACGCGGGAGCGGGCTGACCGAGGTGCTGTTCGACGCGGCCCTGGAGTGGTCGTGGGGGCGGGGTCTGGAGCGGGTGCGGCTCATCGTGCACGAGGAGAACGGGCGGGCGCAGCGGTTCTACCGGCGGGTGGGGTTCCTGCCGAGTGGCGTGACCGTGCCGTTGGGGGACGCGGGGGAGCGGGAGTTGGAGTTCGTCCTCGAGCGGGAGTAGGGCCTCGACGTGTCCGGGCTCGGGTTACTGGACCGGCAGTTCGTCGTGCGGCCAGCGGGCGCGGCCCTGTTCGCGGGACCGGAGCAGGGCCAGGGTCGGCATGCCCCGGTCCGCTCCGGTGGCCAGCAGCTCCGGGAGTTGGGGAAGCGGGGCCACGGCCGCGACGTCGTCCAGGACGAGCGTCATTGGTGGGTCGAGGCGACCGGCCGATGACCGTTCGGCCATGTGCCGGCCGCGCTCGACCACGCTCGAGACGAGGGCCGTCAGGAGGGGCATCGCGCCCGGGTGCGTCCTGGGGTCCTCGATGGATTCCCCCACCACATAAAGCGTGCCCGCTTCGTGGACGAAGGAATCCAAGGCGAGGGCATCAGTTCGGTTGGGAGTGCAGGCCTCGCGGATATTGACCGTGGAGAGGGCCGCGAGGGCGCGGGTGGTCAACTGCTGGGCCATGTCGCGGCGTTCGGGGTGTGCGGTGAGGGCGCCCTCGAGTTCGCCCGCGGAGCCGGGGGCGGCCTTGGGGTTGGTGCGGAGGATGCGTACGGCGTCCTGGATCTGGGTGCCCTGGGACCAGCGGTGGACGTGGCGGATGGTGCGGCCGTCGATCGCCGCGGCGTGCAGGTAGCTGCGCAGGAGTGTGGTGGCCGTGTCGGTGAGGGCCTGGTCGAGTTTGGCGGTGGGGCGTACGGGGGTGAGGAGGGCGGTGGCCCGTCGGGATGCCGTGTCCTTGTC
>NZ_JAIGQA010000368.1:0-1381 GCF_019733245.1 Streptomyces sp. WAC04114 | reverse complement strand
GCAATCCGTCCCAGCCGTCACACCGTCCAGCGCATCCGTCACCTCGCTCCCACCAGCACCGCCGAAACGACAACCCACCGTCAGAGAGTGCAGGTCAAAGCGCACCTCAGGGGAGAAAACGACCTCTTAGAGGTCGTTTTCGTCTGGTAGGCCCTGTTACCTCCTTGTTTGCGTGATGCAGGGCTGCGGTGTTGATGCGACGGCTGATCCGGTCGACTCTCGATGGCCGGATGGGGTGACGGCTGGGGCGCGTTGAGGCTTGCGCCTGTCTCATTCCAGGACGCCCCGTTCCGTGGCTGTGCTTCCGCGGCCGAAGACGCACGCCTGGGCGCACTCGCGTGCGGGCGGTACGCCGACGTTATGAGTGAGCGACGTCCGTATCCGAGTGATCTGTCCGATGCACGCTGGGAGTTGATTCAGCCGGTCCTGGCAGCCTGGCGCTTCGAGCGCCGCGGCCGGGCCCTGGACTTCGGGCGGCCACCCGTCCATGACCTCCGCGAGATCATGGACGCGATCTTGTACGTGGACCGCACCGGGGTGCAGTGGCGCTACCTGCCGCACGACTTCCCGCCCTGGGAGACGGTCTACGGCTACTTCGCCAAGTGGCAGAAGGACGGCGTATTCGCCCAGCTCAACGGCCTGCTCAGGGAGTTGGTGCGGCAGAAGGAGGGCCGGAACGCGAGCCCGTCGGCCTGTGTGATCGACGCACAGAGCGTCAAGACCTCCACCAGCGTCCCCGCCACGAGTCAGGGCACGGATGCGGGCAAGAAGATCGTCGGCCGGAAGCGGAGCATAGTGACCGACACGATCGGCCTCCTGCTCGCCGTGCTGGTCACCGCTGCCAGCGTTCAGGACTCCGTGGCCGGCACCCGACTGCTCGACCAGGCCGCCGCCGACCACCCCGGCATTCGCAAGGTCTGGGTCGACGGCGGCTACCGCAAGCGCTTTGTCGAACACGCCGCCACCCTTGGCATCGACATGGAGATCACCGCCCGTACCCCCGGGATCAGGGGATTCACCCCGATACCGAAACGGTGGGCGGTCGAGCGGACCTACGGATGGCTCATGCTCCACCGCCGCCTGGCCCGAGACTACGAAACTTTGCCCGCCCGCTCCGAAGCCATGAGCCACCTGGCGATGACCGACCTCGTGGCCCGACGTCTCACAGGCGAAGCCACCATCTCCTGGCGCGACCCGACACCACAGGATCAAACACCCATTCCGGGATGAAACATCGGGAGAAAACGACCTCTTAGAGGTCGTTTTCTCCCCTGAGGTGCGCTTTGACCTGCACTCTCTGACGGTGGGTTGTCGTTTCGGCGGTGCTGGTGGGAGCGAGGTGACGGATGCGCTGGACGGTGTGACGGCTGGGACGGATTGC
>NZ_JAIGQA010000367.1:0-1409 GCF_019733245.1 Streptomyces sp. WAC04114 | reverse complement strand
CCTAGTACTGCAACGGTGCTTGCCGTGACTGCTGGCCAGGTCGGTCGTTGGTGTGGTTATGGGTGGGGACCTTGCTGATGTCAGGTTGTGGGCGGGGGAACTGGGCGCTCTGCATGAGCGGTTCGTGCACCGGTTCAACCGGGAGGAGCCGCGCCAGTCGGCACTGGCCTACATGCGTGGGCTGGTTGCTCCGTTGGAGCGAAAGAACGGCTGGACGCTGGCGGAGGAGGCCGGCCATGCGGGTCCCGATCGCATCCACCGGCTGCTGAACCGGATCGAGTGGGATGCAGACGAGGTCCTGGACGACGTACGCGACTACGTCGTGGAACACCTCGGAGACCGCGAGGCCGTCCTGATCGTCGATGACACCGGGTTTCTGAAGAAGGGCATCCGTTCGGCCGGCGTGCAAAGGCAGTACTCCGGCACCGCCGGCCGCACCGAGAACTGCCAGATCGGTGTGTTCCTTGCCTACGCCACCGGCTGCGGACGCACGCTGATCGACCGGCGGCTGTATCTGCCCACCTCCTGGACGGACGACCGGGACCGCTGCCGCCGGGCCGGCATCGACGACACCGTGGGCTTCGAGACGAAGGTGGCCATGGCCAAGGCGATGGTCCGCCGGGCCATCGCCGACAAGATCCCGTTCAGCTGGGTCACTGCGGACGCCGCCTACGGCTACAGCAAGGGCTGGCGCTTCGAGCTGGAGCAAGCGGACGTCTTCCACGTCATGGCCACCACGCGGCACGACACCGTCGTCACCCGCTGGTCCATCGACCACCCCGTCCACGACCTGTTTCCCGGCCTGCCGCGGCAGAAATGGAAACGCCGTTCCTGCGGTGAAGGAGCCCATGGCCGGCGGATCTTCGACTGGGCCCGCGTCGAGGTCCGGCCCTGGCACCGCGAGGACCGCCGGCACTGGGTCCTCGCCCGCCGCAGCGTGAGCAGACCCGAGGAGATCTCCTACTACATCGCCTACTGTCCCGCCGACACGACGCTGGACGAGCTGATCCGCATCGCGGGCAGCCGCTGGTCCGTTGAGGAATGCTTCCAGACCGCGAAGCAGGAATGCGGCCTGGACGACTACCAGGTCCGCCGCTACCCCGGCTGGCACCGCCACATGACCCTGGCCATGGCCGCCCACGCCTGCCTGACCGTCCTGCGAGCCCGCCAGCTGGACACGGACAAAGCAGAAACGGATCCTCCCAGCTCATCCACCTCAGCCTCGCCGAGATCCGACGCCTGATCACCCGCCTCGCCGACCGCCGCCCCACCCCGGTCGACCACATTCTGCACTGGTCAACCTGGCGCCGCAGACGGCAACACCAAGCCCGCCTGAGTCACTACAAACGACGCGGACACAGCCCTTGAAAACTGCCCAGCACTCAGAACAAGCACCGTTGCAGTACTAG
>NZ_JAIGQA010000366.1:0-1479 GCF_019733245.1 Streptomyces sp. WAC04114 | reverse complement strand
GGAGGAGGGCGGCCTTGAGGGCCGGGACCAGGGGGGTGGCGAGAGCGGCGGCGGCCATCAGCAGCGTGGCGATGAGAGCGAGGATCAGGCCGATGCCGGGGCTCGGGGCGCCGTCGCTCGCGTTCTCACCGATGTTGTCGAAACCACTGGGCGCGTCGAAGATGTTGCCGAGCGCGCTCCACGCGGCGAACACCGTGAAGGCGGCGCCGAACTGGCCCAGCTCGATCCCCGCGATCTTCGGGGCCTGCGGCAGGCCTCGCGAGACGACCACGAGCGCGGCGCCGATGATCCCGGCCAGCACGACGCTGAACACGACCGGGCCGCTGCCCCACAGCATGGGGAGGTCGACGCTGTCGGGGACATTGTCGAACGAGTAGAGGTCGAGGAACGACGCGATCAACAGCAATACCGCTGCTCCGATCACCACGCCGTCGCCCCGAGTGAGGGAGCGGATATTCACTTCAGGTCCTTCGTAGGTCGTCTCATCGTCGGTAGAGGCGTCGCTGTCACCATGCCGCCGTCCGGACTCGGTGTGAAGCGCGGGGGTGGCCCCTCATCGTAAGGAGGACCCTATCGTCCGCCAGGTCAGGGTGTCCGCCGGGATCTGCCGGTCCACACCTACCCCCGCAGGAAACTCACGATTCCCTCGGAGATCCCTTGCGCCGCCTTCTGTCGCCACGCGCCGCTGGTGAGCAACGCCGCGTCCTTGCTATCGCGCATGTTGCCGCACTCGATGAACACCTTCGGAACCGTTGACAGATTGAGACCGCCCAGGTCCTTCCGCGTGACGAGTCCGCCGCCGTCGCCGATGTAGTTGGAGGGCGCGCTGCCCGTGACGGCCACGAAGCGGCCCGCGACGCGCTCGCCGAGATCACGGGAAGGGCCGACGATCGCCCGGGTGTCCGCGGCGCCCGCGTGCACCTCGCCGGGCAGGATCACGTGGAAGCCGCGGTTGCCGGCGCCCGAGCCGTCCGCGTGGATCGACACCACGGCATCCGCCTTCGCCTGGTTGCCGATCCGGGCCCGCTCGTCCACGCACGGCCCGAACGGCCGGTCGCCGTCCTGCGTCAGTTTCACCGTGGCGCCCTGTTCCTGAAGGAGCTTGCGCATCCGGTGCGCGACGTCCAGCGTGAACTTCGCCTCGGTGTAACCGTCGTTGGTGGACGTGCCCGTGGTGTCGCACTCCTTTGAGTTCGTCCCGATGTCCACCGTGCGGTTGATCTCGGAGGCGTGCTGGAAGTTGCCCGGGTTGTGCCCCGGGTCGATGACGACGACCTTGCCCTTGAGCGGTCCGGAGGCGGCGGGCGCGGAGGCCGAGGGCGTGGCCGTCGGCTTCGGCTCCGGAGAGGCGCTCGGCTCCTTCGCGTCGTCGGAGGGCGCGCTCGACGCGGCGGGCGAAGAGGGCCGCACGGCCGCTAGGGTGGCTGACGTGTCGTACGTAGGCCCGGACTTCGAACCTCCCCAGCCCCGCCGCCGTCC
>NZ_JAIGQA010000365.1:0-1485 GCF_019733245.1 Streptomyces sp. WAC04114 | reverse complement strand
CCCCCCCCGCTATGGAAAGAGGTACACCCGCATGCGTACGCGCACCCTCCTCACCCTCACCGCCGCCGTCGCCGCCCTGGGTCTCGCCGCCCCCGCCTCCGCGGCCGACACCCCTGTCCTGACCACCACCGACGGCGCGGCCGTCGCGGTCGGCGACGTCCTCGACGCGTCCCTGGCGAGCGGCACCGCCGCCACCTTCTACTCCAGCGCGACCGGCACCAGCGGCATCTCCTGCACCAAGTCGGCGTTCTCCGCCACCGTCACCGACAACCCGGCCGCCCCCGGCACCGCCACCGAGACCCTGACCAAGCACAGCTTCGACACCGCCGGCTGTACCACCAACGTCGTCGGAGTGCTCGGCGTCAGCGGCATCACCGTCGACAACCTGCCCTACACCACCGGCGTGGCCTCCGACGGCACCGTCTCCGTGACCCCGGCCGCCGGCTCCACCGTCCAGTCCACGGTCAAGCTGCGCACCCTGCTCGGCACCATCACCTGCGTGTACCAGGCCCCCGGCCTGAGCGGCACGGCGAGCAATGCCGACAACAGCATCTCCTTCACCAACCAGCAGTTCACCAAGGTGTCCGGCTCGTCGCTCTGCTTCGCCAATGCCTTCTTCACCGCCAAGTACGCCCCGGTGACCAAGGGTGGCGTCCTCGTCAACGTCAACTAGGCGCTGACGATGGGTGGTTCAGCGTCGCCGTAGCCGTACGGCCAGGACGGCGCCGCCGGTGAGCAACAGCACCGCCGCGGCGCCGCCCGCCAGCACGGGCGCGGACGGACCGGAGGCCGGAGAGGACGTACTGGCCAGCGGCGTCTCCTCGCCACCCCGCGGCCGCGGGCCGGGGGAGTCCTGCACGGCGGCGCTCGCCGCCGTCTCCTCCTTCTCCTGCTCGGCCTGCTGCCCGGACTCCTTCTCCTCGGGCTTCTCCTTCTTCTGCTCGTGCTCCTGCTCCTCCTGAGGCCGCTGCTCCTTCTTCGCCGCGGGGAAGACCACGTCCGAGCACGAGTAATAGGTGTCCGGCGTACTGCTGTTCTGCCAGACCGTGTACAGCACATGCCGCCCGCTCCGGTCGGAGGGCATCGTGACCCGGATCCGGTACGCGCCGTCCGTCAGGGCCGGGTCCGTCACCGTGGCGAACGGCTTCTCGGGCAGGTCGGACCAGTTCAGCGGCCCGGCCGGGTCGTAGCCGGGCTTCGTCAGATACATCCGGAACGTGCCGGTGTGCGGGATCGTCGAGACGTACCGCATCGTCAGCGTCGCGCCCGGAGTCATCCGGGTCGACGGCCAGTCGGCGCGGGCGAGATCGAGGCCCCGGTAGGCGGGCAGGCCCCCGCTGCACAGCTTGCCGTCCGGGACGACCTCCCGGTCCCGGCCGCCGACGTTCGCCACCCGCAGGTTGTCCCACGCCGTGAAGGGCGCGCCGTTGGCGGCGACGGCCGCACGGCACGCGGCCGTTCCCGCCCGCCCACCGCCCTCCGGAG
>NZ_JAIGQA010000364.1:0-1495 GCF_019733245.1 Streptomyces sp. WAC04114 | reverse complement strand
GGGGGGGTGCCTCTATGTCTTTCGTCAAGCGAGGCGTGGGGTTCGGGGTTCGTAGATGGTGCCGTCGCGGAGCATTGCGAACAGCACGTTGATGCGCTGTCGGGCCAGGCGGAGAAGTGCCTGGGTGTGGGTCTTGCCGCGGGCCCGGCATCGGTCGTAGTAGGTGCGGGAGGCGGGATCGTGCAGGGCGGCGAACGCGGACAGGAACATCGCGCGTTTCAGCTGCCGGTTGCCACCTCTGGGCGCGTGTTCGCCGTGGATCGAGGTCCCCGACGACTTGGTCGTGGGGGCGAGACCGGCGTAGGAGGCGAGGTGGGCGGCGGTTGGGAAGCTGGTTGCGTCGCCGACGGTGACCAGCAAGGTGGCGGCGGTCCTGACCGCGACCCCCGGAATCGAGGTCAGGACCGCGGAAAGAGGGTGAGCCTCCAGCAGCTGCCCGATCTGTGCTTCCAGGGCTCGTCGCTGTTCGTGGACGGCGGCGAGCGAGCGGGCCAGGGAGGGGATCACGAGGTCGAGGGTGCCGGTGCCCGGGACCACGACGGTCTGCTCGTCGAGTGCGTCGAAGACCTCGTCGATCAGCCGGGCAGCCATGCGCGGAGCCTTGGGCCGGATCACCTCAACCAGCTTGCGGCGACCGGCCTTTCGCAAGCTGGCCGGGGATCCGTAACGTTCCAGCAGCCAGGTGACCGCGGGGTGGTCCAGGCGCGGCCCGAGGACGCGTTCCAGGCTGGGGTGGAACTGGGTGAGCAGGCCGCGTATCCGGTTGGAGGTGCGGGTGGCCTCGGCTGCCAGGTCCTGGTCGAAGCCCACCAGAACGGTCAGCTCGGCGGTGATCTCGTCGGTCAGCTGGAGCGAGCGCAGGGTGTGCGGCATGGTGCGGGCGGCGTCAGCGATCACCGCGGCGTCCTTCGCGTCGGTCTTCGCCTCGCCCGGGTAGAGATCGGCGATCCGCCGCATGGACAGGCCGGGCAGGTAGGCGACCTTGCAGCCGGCGTCCCGGGCGACCGTCAGGGGCAGGGCTCCGATCGAGGCGGGCTGGTCCACGATCACCAGCACGGTGCCGAACTTCGCGGCCAGCTTGTCGAAGACGGCCCGCAGCTTCGGCTCGCTGTTGGGCAGTTGCTTGTCGAAGACTTTCTTCCCGGCCGGGGTCAGTCCGTGCCCGTGATGGGCGCTCTTGCCGACGTCCAGACCGAGGAAGACGCCCACCTCGTCAATGTCATCCAACCCATCCTCCCGAACGGGGTTCGTGCGGTGCTGGCCATGGCGTTGGCGTCGTATGCGCGCATCCACGTTATGCAGACCTGCCGCCCGCAAGCGGCCGGGCATTGCGCCAGGCCAGGCGGTAGTCGGACCTCTCATCAGCGTCTCCAACGGCGCCTCTCGGGCCCGGTGACACCACCCCCCAGGTCATCGGTTCGACAGGGGGGAACAGTCATGCCGGGCCCGGAGGCCAGCGGCCCTCTTGCAGGACCGCGAAGAACATAACGGGGGG
>NZ_JAIGQA010000363.1:0-1549 GCF_019733245.1 Streptomyces sp. WAC04114 | reverse complement strand
GGGGAGGAGGTGCCTGGCCGGGGACGGACGGGCCGCTGGGGGCCGACCACTGGGCCGGTGGCGGCTGGTCCTTGGACCACTGCGGGCCGGGGCCCTGCGGGGCCTGGCCAGGCCGGTCCGGCTGGTCCGCGGGCTGTGCGGGGCGGTCGGTGGGCTCGGCAGGGCCGGACTGGTCCGGCTTCCGGCCGTCGGACGGGGCGGATCCGGGCGAGGCCCAGCCCGGAGTGTCGTTCATCGTCGCTCCTTCACGGTGCCCGTCCGCGGGCGCGGCGGCAGGTTGGCAGCCATCGTGCCATGGGGTGGTCTTGGAGGGACCGGCCGCGGTATGGGCTGCGTACCTTCAATTGTCCGCTCGATTGGGGGCAGACTGACGGCATGGCTGATCAGTACGCGCACAGCGGCGATGACAAGCGGCCGACCGAGATCCCGGCGATCCGTTGGGAAGAGCCACCGGAAGGCCCCGTTCTGGTCCTGCTGGACCAGAGGAGGCTGCCTGCCGAGGAGGTCGAACTGGTCTGTACGGACGCGCCCGCACTCGTGGAGGCGATCCGCTCGCTGGCCGTGCGCGGGGCACCGCTGCTCGGCATCGCGGGGGCGTACGGCGTCGCCCTCGCCGCCGCGCGGGGCTTCGACGTGGGCGAGGCGGCGGCCGCGCTGGCGGGCGCCCGGCCGACCGCGGTGAACCTGGGCGTGGGTGTGCGCCGGGCGCAGTCGGCGCACGAAGCGGCGCTCGCCAAGGGCGGCGACGACCGGCAGGCGGCCGCGGCGGCGCTGGCCGCGGCGCGGCAGCTGCACCGGGAGGACGCCGAGGCCAGTGGGCGGATGGCCGAGCACGGGCTGGCGCTGCTGGACGAGTTGCTGCCCGGCGGCGGGCACCGGGTCCTCACCCACTGCAACACCGGTTCGCTGGTGTCGGGCGGGGAGGGCACGGCGTTCGCTGTGGCGCTCGCGGCGCACCGGACGGGGCGGCTGCGGAGGCTGTGGGTGGACGAGACGCGGCCGTTGCTGCAGGGCGCCCGCCTGACGGCGTACGAGGCCGCTCGCAGCGGGATGGCGTACACGCTGCTCACCGACAACGCGGCGGGGTCGCTGTTCGCCGCCGGGGAGGTGGACGCGGTGCTGATCGGGGCGGACCGCATCACGGCGGACGGTTCGGTGGCGAACAAGGTCGGGAGCTACCCGCTGGCGGTGCTGGCGCGGTATCACCATGTGCCGTTCATCGTGGTGGCGCCGGTGACGACGGTGGATCTGGACACGGCGGACGGGGCGTCCATCGAGGTGGAGCAGCGGCCCGGGCACGAGGTGACCGAGGTGACGGCGCCGCAGGTGCCGGTCGTCGGTATGGAGGTGGGCGGCGGGATTCCGGTGGCGCCGCTGGGGACGCAGGCGTACAATCCGGCGTTCGACGTGACTCCGGCCGAGCTGGTGACGGCGATCGTGACGGAGGAGGGCGTTGTTTCGCCTGTGACGGCCGAGGCGCTGGCCGAGGTGTGTGCGCGTTCGCGTGGGGTTGCGGCGGGCTGAGCGGGGCCGCGGCGCGGGGCGTGCG
>NZ_JAIGQA010000362.1:0-1642 GCF_019733245.1 Streptomyces sp. WAC04114 | reverse complement strand
CTTCTCCCCCCCCCTTCTTCGTCCCCCCTTCCTCGCCGCCTTTTCGCCCCGCCCTTCTTCGCGCCGCCCTTCCTCGTTCCGCCCTTCTTCGTGCCGCTTCTTCTTCGTTCCTCTTCTCCGTTCCACCGAGACGGCCCACCACCGGCAACAGGTGATCACCCATGCGCACTCACACCTCGCCCCTGCCCGACACCGCCGCCCAGCTCGACGTGGCCGGCGACCTGCTGGCCCTGCTGCGGGACACCACCACCGAACCGCGCCCCGACATCCAACTGGAGGCCCTCACCCTGGCCGTGGCCGCCGACCTGCCGGTGCTGCTGTGGGGCGAGCCCGGCATCGGCAAGACCGCCGCCCTGACCCAGCTCGCCACGGCCCTGGACCTGCCGCTGACCACGGTCATCGCGAGCGTGCACGAACCGTCCGACTTCTCGGGGCTGCCGATCGTCGGTGACGACCCCGCCGAGCAGGGCGTGCCGATGGCCCCGCCGGACTGGGCCGTACGCCTGGTGCGGGCCGGACGGGGGCTGCTGTTCCTCGACGAACTGTCCACCGCTCCGCCCGCAGTGCAGGCCGCCCTGCTCCGGCTCGTGCTGGAGCGGCGGATCGGCGCGCTGCGGCTGCCGCCGGGCGTGCGGATCGTGGCCGCCGCCAACCCGCGCTCCTCGGCGGCCGACGGCTGGGAGCTGAGCCCGCCCCTCGCCAACCGTTTCGTCCACCTGCAATGGACGCACGACACCGACGTCGTCGTCCGCGGCCTCGGCGGGGTCTGGCCCCGGGCGACCCTGCCCCGGCTCGACCCGCGGAAGCTGCCGGAGGCCGTGGACTTCGCCCGCCGTGCCGTGTGCGGGCTGCTCGGCGCACGTCCCGCCCTCGCGCACCGGCTGCCGAGCGGGGAGGTGCGCCGGGGCGGGCCCTGGCCGTCCCCGCGCAGCTGGGAGATGACGCTGCACCTGATCGCCTTCGCGACCGCGGCCGGCTCCTCCCGAGACGTCCTCTCCCTGCTGGTCCGGGGCACGGTCGGGGACGGGCCCGGTCTCGAACTGCTGGCGAGCCTGGACCGGATGGACCTCCCGGACCCCGAGACACTGCTGGCCGACCCGGCCGGTTCGGTGCTGCCCGAGCGGGGGGACCTGCGGCAGGCCGCGCTGGACGGGGTCGTGGCCGCGGTCCGCAACCGTCCCGACCGGGCCCGCTGGGACGCCGCCTGGGCGCTCCTGGTCAATGCCCTGGAGAGCGGCCCCCCGGACGTGGTGGTCGTCCCCGCGACCACCCTCGCCGCCCTGCGCCGCGACGACTGGGACGTCCCCGCGTCGATCGAGCGCCTGGCGGGAGTGGTGTCCCTGTCCCGGCGCGCGGACCGGACGACGGCGGCGGTTGCCGCGGCGTCCGCGGCGGCCGCGGCGAAGGCGGGCCGATGACGACGGACGCCCTCGGGACCACCGCAGTCCCCGAGACGACCATCGCCCGGGAGACCGTCATCGCTCCCGGGACCACCGCAGTCCCCGAGATGACTACCGCCCGGGAGACCGTCATCGCTCCCGGGACCACCGCAGTCCCCGAGATGACTACCGCCCGGGAGACCGTCATCGCTCCCGGGACCACCGCAGTCCCCGAGATGACTACCGCCCGGGAGACCGTCATC
>NZ_JAIGQA010000361.1:0-1651 GCF_019733245.1 Streptomyces sp. WAC04114 | reverse complement strand
ACCGTGGGCGGTGCGGCGCTCACCTCCGTCCCGCGGCCGAGGCGTATCGGGTCGGCGGCGGGGGAGCTCGGCGCGGCGGCGGGAAGGGGCCTGACCACAGGCGCCGAAGTGCTCAGGGCCTGGCCCGAGCGCGTGGGACCGGCAGCAGCGGTGGGCGGCGCGGCCGACGGCGCGCCGGCCTGGGCGGGCGAGGGGCCCGGCCGGGTCACCGGGACAGTGCCACGGTCGGTGGAAGGCGCCGCCGCTCCCCGGTCGGTGGCAGGTGCTGCCCCACGGCCGGTGTCGGCGGGCACGCCAGTGCTGGGAGCCGCGGCCATGCCACGGCCGGTGGAAGCGGCCGAGGGCGATGGCCTCGCCCCACTCACCGCACCCGGCGACGGTGCCACGGACGCAGCCGACGAGCCACTCGGCACCCGCTGCACCACAGGACCGTTTCCGGTGCTGCGGGGGTCGCCTGGCGTGCGACTGGGCGTTTGCTGTCCGGCGGGGTTGTTGTCGGTGCCTCGGCGACCTCCCGGCGTGCCACTCGTCGACTGCTGTACGACGGGGCGGTTCTCGGTGCCGCGGGGGTCGCCTGGCGTGCGACTGGGCGTTTGCTGTCCTGCGGGGTTGTTCTCGGCGCCCCGTCGATCGCCCGTCGTGCCACTGGTCGCCCGCTGCACGACCGGTCCGTTTCCGGTGCCCGGGGAACCGCCTGGCGTGCCACTAGGCGTTTGCTGTCCGGCGGGGTTGTTCTTGGCGTCCCGTCGACCGCCCGGCGCAGCATTGGGCGTCTGCTGCACGACCGGCCCGTTCCCGGTGCCGCGGGGGTCGCCTGGCGTGCCACTGGGCGTTTGCTGCCCGGCGGGGCTGCTCCCGGCGTCCCGTCGACCGCCCGGCGCAGCACTGGGCGTTTGCTGTCCTGCGGGGTTGTTCTCGGCGCCTCGTCGACCACCCGGCGTGCCACTGGTCGCCCGCTGCACCACGGGCCCGTTCCCGGTGCCGCGGGGGTCGCCTGGCGTGCCACTGGGCGTTTGCTGCCCGGCGGGGCTGCTCCCGGCGTCCCGTCGACCGCCCGGCGCAGCACTGGGCGTTTGCTGCCCGGCAGGGCTGATTCCGGCGCCCCGTCGACCACCCGGCGTGCCACTGGCCGTCCGCTGCACCACGGGCCCGTTCCCGGTACGGGTGGGGTCCCCTGGCGTGCCATTACGCACCCGCTGCCCGACAGGGCTGTTCCCGGCGCCCCGTCGATCACCCGGCGCGGCACTAGCCGCTCGCCGCACGACCGGCCCGCTCCCCGTGCCCGGGGAACCGCCCGGCGTGCCACCACGCGCCCGCTGCCCGGCATGACTGTTCCCGGCGCCCCGTCCACCACCAGGCGTGCCACTGGTCGCCCGCTGCACCACGGGGCCGATCCCGGTGCCGCGGGGGTCCCCTGGCGTGCCACTACGCACCTGCTGCCCGACAGGGCTGTTCCCGGCACCCCGTCCACCACCAGGCGTGCCACTGGTCGCCCGCTGCACCACGGGGCCGATCCCGGTGCCGCGGGGGTCCCCTGGCGTGCCACTACGCACCTGCTGCCCGACAGGGCTGTTCCCGGCGCCCCGTCGATCACCCGGCGCGGCACTGGCCGCCCGCTGTCCCACAGGCCCGTCCCCGGTTCCCCCGAGAC
>NZ_JAIGQA010000360.1:0-1654 GCF_019733245.1 Streptomyces sp. WAC04114 | reverse complement strand
GTCCCGGAAGGGCCCGGCTTCCCCGGCCCGGCCCGCCCATGCTGTGACCGTCACGACCCGGCCGGGCACCCATGGGGCGGCGGCACCCTGGGTACTCAGAGCCCGAGGGCATGAGCCGCCCCGTACGGCGCACGCGCCGAAGGGCACACCACACGGCGGCAACAGGCACTGGCACTGCGGAGGTACGGATGCGGCGGACGGCCCCGGAAGGTCACGGCCCCGTCCGGTTCGGGCCGCCGCTCCCCGAGGACGGGCTGCCCGTCCTGCCGGAGCTGTCCGCGGTGCTCGCCGCCGCGGCCTCCCGGGGCGGCCACGAGCCCGTCGGCGGCGGCCGGGCCCTGCGCGAGGCCGCCTGCGGCCACTGGGACCGCCGCGGACTGCACTGCGACCCCGACCGTGTGGCCGCGGCCCCCGGCTCGCCCGCCCTGCTGCTCGCGCTCACCGCGGCCCTCGGCGGCGACGTCCTCGTACCGAGGCCCTGCGCCGCCTGGTGGGCGCCGTACGCACGCCTGCTGGGGCGCCCCGTCTTCCATGTGCCGACCCCGCCGGAGAGCGGCGGCGTTCCGGACCCGTACGCCCTGCTGGAGACCGTGCGCCGGGTCCGCGCCGAGGGTGGTGACCCGCGGCTGCTCGTGCTGTCCGTCGCCGACGACCCCACCGCGACCGTCGCCCCTCCCGAACTGCTCCACGAGACCGTCGAGGCCGCCCAGGGGGAGGGCCTGCACCTCGTCAGCGACGAGACCTGGCGCGACACCCTGCACGACCCCCACGACACCGTGCTGCTCAGCCCCGCCGAGATGGTGCCGGACCGGGTCACCGTCGTCACCGACCTGGCCGGTGCCCTGCTCCCGCCCGGCTGGCCTGCCGCCGTGACCCGCTTCCCGGCCGGTGCGGACGGCGAGGGCCTCCACGCGCGCGTGCTCGACATCCTCACCGCCCTCGACGCCCGTGTCGCCGCGCCCATCGCCGCGGCGGCCGGGTACGCCCTGGGGGAGCCCGAGGCCGTCACGGCGCGGGTGGCCGCCACCGTGCGCCTGCACGCGCTCCTGGCCGCCGAGGCGCACGCCGCCGTCGTCGCCGCGGGAGCCCTCGCCCGGCCCCCGCGCGCCGGCCGCCACCTGTACGTGGACCTGGCCCCGCTGCGCCCCGCGCTGAGCGCGCACGGCGTCGGCGACGCACAGGAACTGGAGGACTTCCTCGGCGCCCGCCTCGGCATGCCCGCCCCGGGCGGGCACCGCTTCGGCGACGACCTCGAAGCCCCGCGCGTGCGGCTCTCCACAGGCGCACTGGTGGCCGGTTCCGACGCGGAACGCGCGGAATGCCTCACCTCACCCGCACCGTTGGAACTGCCGCAGGTGCACCGCGCGTTGGGCCGGCTGAAGTCGGTCTTCGACGATCTCCGCGACGAAGCTCAGCGATGGGAGCCTCCTCGATGACGCAGCAGTCCGAGTCGACCACCAGCACGACCACCCGGGGAGCCGACGAGCCCGGGCTCCCGTCACCCCTCGCACCCCCGTACCCGCCCCTGGCCGAACCCCGGCCGCTGGCCGAGCGGCGGGTGTGGCCGCGCACCTTCCACGACCGGCTGACCGCACCGCTGCCCGGCCTGAAGGCCATGGCCCGCTTCGCCCGGGAGGGCGCGGTGAGACCGGAC
>NZ_JAIGQA010000035.1:0-53011 GCF_019733245.1 Streptomyces sp. WAC04114 | reverse complement strand
TCCAGCTGGCCATGACCGATCTGATGGCCCGCCGCCTCACCGACGAAGCCACCATCTCCTGGCGCGACCCGACACCACAGGATCAAACACCCATTCCGGGATGAAACATCGGGAGAAAACGACCTCTAAGACACCGTTTCTGTTGGTGACTGCATCGGTGGGCCAGCGATCGGTTGGTCGCGGTTTCCCTGGTCAGCGAGGCATGCGCTGCCCGAGCTCTCGGGCCTTCTCACGCAGGCCCGCACCCCAGGCACGCCCTCCGGCCGGAGCGGAGGCCTTTCAGCCGGTTGCGAGCACCCGCGGACTGCCGGGCGAGGAGGCTCGCTCTGCGGCCCGCCGTGGGGTTGGGCCGTATGCAGCGCCAGGAGCAGGTGGGCCTGCTCCCTTTTGCCGGGCCTATTGCCCGGCAGCGACGTGCCGCATAGGACCTGCCGGTGGGCCATGCCGAGCATGAGAGCGCTGCCACCGTCCAGCCGTTCGAGGTCCCTCTGTGCGGCGGCAGACACGGTGATCACCCTCGGAGGCTGCCCTGCCGCTGTTACTACCTGCGGCGTCTCGCACGATCGAGGGGTGGTCTTCGTGAGACCACCCCCGCACGATTGAAGGCTCACTCCCGCCAATTGACGAAATGATCAGGTCAGACAGCGTAATCCTGCTGGAGTGCTAGACCATTGGTGGAGGGATCAGTCGGTAGAACTCGCTCTCGTCAGGTGTCGGTGCGGGGCGGCTCCGCCCCTCAGGCACCCGCTGCTCCTCTCCCGGGTGCGGACCCTGCCGAAGGGTGCGGTGGCGCGCGCCTGCGCGGACGCGTTCGCGGTCCCGCCTCACCAATTCCGCGAGCTCGGCCGCCCGGGGGTCACTTGCCCGCTCGGCCGCCTTTGCGTGGCAGTGTCGCAGGTCAAGGCATTCTTTGTGCATTGGCCCCTCCTTGAGCTCGACCACACCGATCATCTCGGCGAGCTCCGCCTGGAGTTCGACTGCGGGCGGATAGTGGTGCAGGCCCTGCGGCATACGAGGTTCGGCGCCTCCGACACGGATGTCCGTGAGCCGTCGGTATACCTCGTGGGCGCTCTGCGGGCGCTCATCGAGATCGACGGCCAACAGCTGGTGCACCAGGGCGCACAGCGCTTCCGGCGTGCTGTCGCCGTCGGTAAAGGCCGGCAACTCGTCCCGCCGGTGACTGGTGTATGCCAGCTGTGCCGTCAGCAGTTCGAACAGCACCGCGCCGACGGAGAAGAGGTCGCTGCGTCCGTCAAGGTCGTTGGCGTAACGCAGTTGCTCCGGAGACGCGTAGTAAATCGTGAGCGGCGGAACCACGCTGGTCGTCGTGACGACGGTCGGCGGGTGGGTCAGGACGGTGGCAGCCTCCATGAAGCGTGCAATGCCGAAATCCAGCAACGTGACCAGGCCGCTGGACTGGTCGTACATGACGTTGGGCGGCTTGATGTCGCGGTGCACGATCCCGGCGGTGTGCGCGCTGACCAGCGCGGACGAGATCTGCCGACCGATGTCAGCGACGATCGTCCAGGGCAGTGGCGTGCGGGTCTTGCGCACATGATCGAGGCTGCTGCCCTTGCACAGCTCCATGATCAGCACCGGCACGAAACCGTCGTTCACGGGGATGACGCCGTCATCCAGCACGCTCACGATGTTGGGGTCGGCCATGAGTTTTCCGAGGATGTTCCCCTCACGGGCGAAACGCGCCTCGTGCACGGCGTGGTGCCGGTGCTCCTTCCAGCGGTTGAGGAGGAGTTTGACTGCCACCCTCTCGCCCGTGCGCAGATGAACGCCCAGGCGTACTTCGCCGAACCCTCCCTGGCCGATCTTGTGGTTGCTGATGCTGTAGCCCGACAGAATCATGCGGCCCCCCGGGTCGAAGCGTCTTACGGCCCCCACCGCAGATCGCTCGCATCATGGCTACCCATCAGAAAAGCTGAGATAGAGGGTAATCCTGCTAGTTGCCAACATGTTACGTAGTGCGTGTGCATGTCTGACTTAAGGTCGCCTCCGTCCCCTGCCGAAGGGGGGAGCACGGGAGCGAACCCAGATGCCAGCCATCCAGCATGAGCAGGTCGTCCACAGCAACGGCGCGGGACGGGCATGCGTGTGGTACGCCCTCACGAGCCGTGGCATCCCTTTCCCGTAACCGCAAGGTCGGAACGCTCGGGCTCGACTTCGCTCATGCGGTCAACGTAGGACCTCAATCAAACTTGAGGTCAAGGAGCTGGCTCGATCGTGGGCTTGGCCGCACTTGGCTGCCTTTGCGCCACACGGCCACCCCTCGTGCGGGCGGGGTGGCCGTCGTGCGCGGCGGGTTCAGGAGCCTCGACGCCGAGGTCAGGGGTCCACGATGTCGAGGGCAGGAGCCTACGACGCCGGGGCCAGCTCCGCCCGGCCGAACAGGAGGGCGTAGCCCGGGGGGAGTTGGGCCAGGATGCGGGTGGTCAGGTCGTCGCCGATCAGGGGCGGCAGCGCGCTGAGCACCGAGCTGACGTCCCAGCGGGCGGTGGCGGATGTGGCTCCGGGGGTGCGGGAGGCGACCGCGTCGACGAAGCGCGCGGCCGTCAGCCGCTGGGTGGCCGGGATCTGGGCCGCGATCAGCCGGGCGGCCTCCGCGGGCAGGACGCGGGCGAGGTCGACCCGTTCGTCGCCGGTGATGTGGGTGCCGAGAGCGGAGAGGACGGTACGGGTGACCCGCTCGGCCTCCGGCAGGGTGGCGTAGCGGCCCGACTGCCTGACGGCTTCGATCAGTTGGGGCCAGGTGACGTCGTCGGCCTGGGCGCTTGACGTCGTGGTCACACGTGGCACTGTCGCCGTGCTCATGTGCGGGGCTTTCCTCCGGTGCGTGCGATGGGGTGCGTGCGATTGTGGGGTGCGCGCGATTGTGGGCTGCGCGCGATCGTCCCGCGCCGCGCCGCCGGGAACTCGAACTCGTACCGGCGGCGCGACACGGTGTGGGTGGTGTGGGCGGTGTGGCGAGGTCAGCCGCTGAGCTGCCTGCGCGTGTCGCCGCCCGTGATCTGGATGCGACGGGGCTTGGCCTGCTCGGCCACCGGGATGCGCAGGGTCAGGACGCCGGACTCGTAGGAGGCGTCGATGCGCTCCGTGTCCAGCGTGTCGCCGAGGAACAGCTGGCGGGTGAAGGTGCCGGTGGGGCGCTCGGCGACGAGGGGTTCCGCGCCTTCGGGGGCGGGGGACCTGCGCTCGGCCCGGACGTTCAGGACGTTGCGCTCCACGTCCAGCTCGATCGTCTCCGGGTCGATGCCGGGGAGGTCGAAGTGGACGAAGAAGTCGTCCCCGGAACGGTAGGCGTCCATCGCCATCGCCGACGGGCGACTGGTGGCGGGGCCGAACACCTGCTGGGTCAGTCGGTCGAGCTCACGGAAGGGGTCCGTGCGCATGAGCATCACTGGTCACTCCTCTCTTCGGACGCAGTGGGTGCGATGCCCTACGGTCTGCGTCTTCTTATATAGCTCGGAGGAGGAAAGTTGACAAGCCCGGGCTCAGGTTCGGGTTTCCGAGGGCTGCGGGCTAGCCTCAAGATCCCGAGCAGGGCGTAGGACGCAGGAGGCAGACATGGCGAAGGTTCCCAGTGCGGTGGTCGCCGCGAGCGGGCTCGTGGGCGGGTACGGCGTGGCCCGCTGGACCAGGCAGCGGCCGCTCGGCGGGGTCGTGCTCGCCGTGGCCGGGGTGGCGGCCGCGCGGCAGTGGCGGGAGCAGGCCGGTGGGGTGGCCGCGGGGGCGTTGTCGGCCGCGTACGTCGCCGCCTTCGCCGGGTCGCATCCGCTGGCGAAGAAGGTGGGTGCCTGGCCTGCCGTGTTCGGAGTGGCAGGGGCCGTGGGACTGGCGTCGTGGGTGGTCGCGGACCGGCGCGGCTGATCGGCATCGGCTGATCGGCTGGTCTCGGTGAGTCGGCGGAGCCGGCCGACTCACCTCGGTCGGCATCACAAGGACGCCGACACAGCAAAGAACCCGGCCCTGAATCCCAGGGCCGGGTTCTTGATCGGAGCGCCGGGCAGGCCTTGCACCTGCATCTCCCCACAGGAAGTGGGGCGTCTTTCCTTGGACCACCAACGCACTGTCCGCCGACCGGAGTTCCGGCGACTGGACGCAGATCAACTATAGCGCAGTTTCTGTTACCCAGCCGTCAGCCCTCGCCCCCTCCCCTGGCCGCGCCGGCCGCGCTGCGCTCGCTGTCCGCCGCCGTCAGCGGCTTGGCGATGTCCTCCAGGGAGCGGCGTTCCGCCTTCACCGCCAGGAGGGCCGCGACCAGGCCGGCCAGGCACATCAGCGTCGCGCCGATCGAGAAGGCGAGGACCGTGTCGCCGACGACGCCGGATTCCGTGAGCTTGGCGAACAGCAGCGGGCCGCTGATGCCGCCGGCCGCCGTGCCGATGGCGTAGAAGAAGGCGATGGACATGGCCCTGGTCTCCATCGGGAAGACCTCGGAGACGGTCAGGTAGGCGCTGGAGGCGCCGGCCGAGGCGAAGAAGAGGACCGCGCACCAGCAGGCCGTCATGGTGGCAGCGCTCAGCGAGCCCTGGTCGAAGAGCCAGGCTGTGCCGAAGAGGAGCAGGCCGGACACGATGTACGTGCCGGAGATCATGATGCGGCGGCCGACCGTGTCGAAGAGCTTGCCGAGGAGCAGCGGGCCGCAGAAGTTGCCGATGGCGATGACGGCGAAGTAGTAGCCGGTGTTGCCGCTCGGGACGTCGAAGAACGTCGTCAGGATCGCGCCGAAGCCGAAGGTGATCGCGTTGTAGAGGAACGCCTGGCCGATGAAGAGGGAGAAGCCGAGGATGGCGCGCCTGCGGTAGTCGGAGAAGACCGTGCGGCCGATCTCCAGGAAGGAGACGCTGCGGCGCTGGTGGATGGTGATCTCGCCCTCGGCGCGCGGCAGCGGCTCACCCCGCTCCTCCTCGATCTGGCGTTCGATGGAGGAGACGATGCGTTCCGCTTCGTCGTCACGGCCGTGGATCAGCATCCATCGCGGACTTTCGGGGACGTGCCGGCGGACCAGGAGGATCACCAGGGCGAGGACCGCGCCGAGCGCGAAGGTGAGGCGCCAGCCGACGTTCGCCGCGAAGATGTCCGTGTCCAGGGCGACGATCGACAGCAGCGAGCCGAAGACCGCGCCCAGCCAGAAGCTGCCGTTGATCATCAGGTCGGTGCGGCCGCGGTACTCCTTGGGGATCAGCTCGTCGATCGCGGAGTTGATGGCCGCGTACTCGCCGCCGATGCCGAAGCCGGTGAGGAACCGGAAGAGGAAGAACCACCAGGTGTCGAAGGAGATCGCGGTGAGGGCCGTGGCGGCCAGATAGACCGCCAGGGTGATCATGAAGAGCTTTTTGCGCCCCCATTTGTCGGTCAGGCGGCCCCAGAAGAGGGCGCCCAGACAGGCGCCCGCCACGTACAGGGCCGCCGCCATGCCGGTGACCTCGCCGGACGTGATGGGCAGGCCGCTGCCGGGCTCCGACAGGCGGCTGGCGATGTTTCCCACGACGGTGACTTCGAGACCGTCGAGGATCCACACGGTGCCGAGGCCGATGACGATCGTCCAGTGCCAGCGCGACCACGGAAGGCGGTCGAGGCGGGCGGGGATGTCGGTGGTGATGGTGCGGCCGGTGTCGGCCTGGGCGGTGGTCATGGGCCCCCTCTCTCTTCGAGCGGAACCCGGATCGGGTGCCCTGACCGGTTTCTCTTACGCCCGAAGCTTTATGCGCCCAGCGCGTGCGACACCGTGTAGATCAGCAGACCGGCCAGGGAGCCGACGACCGTGCCGTTGATGCGGATGAACTGCAGGTCGCGGCCGATGTTGGCCTCGATCTTCCGCGTGGTGTGCTCGGCGTCCCAGCTCGCCACCGTGTCCGTGATCAGGGAGGTGATCTCCTTGCGGTAGGTGGTGACGACGTAGACGGCCGCGTCCTCCACCCACTTGTCGACCTTGTCCTGGACCTTGCGCTCGGCCGCCATCCGCGAGCCCAGCGACAGCAGGGACGCCCGCACCCGCAGCCGCAGCTCGCTGCGCTCGTCCTCCGCCGCCGCGACGATCATGGACCGTACGGCCGTCCAGGCGCTGGCGATGAGGTCCTGCACCTCGTCGCGGCCCAGCACCTCGCCCTTGAGCCGTTCGACACGGGCGCGGGTGTCGGTGTCGGACTGGAGGTCGGAGGCGAAGTCGGTCAGGAACCGGTCGAGGGCGCCGCGCGCGGGATGGCCGGGCATGTCGCGCATCTCGGTGACGAACCGCAGCAGTTCCTTGTAGACGCGCTCGCCGACCTTCTTGTCGACGAACTTCGGGGTCCAGCCGGGGGCACCGCCCTGCACGGCGTCCATCACGGAGTCGCCGTGCAGCACGAGCCAGTCGTGGGCGCGGGTGACGACGAGGTCGACGACCCGCTTGTGGCCACCGTCGGCGACGACCTTCTCCAGCATCTTGCCGACGCCGGGACCGATCTCCTGGGCGTTGGCGCGGCGGGTGATGGCCTCGCCGACCACCGCCTGGACGTCGGAGTCGCGCAGGACCGTCAGGGCGCCGCGCAGGGCCGTGGACAGCTCGGCGGTGACCCGGTCGGCGTGTTCGGGGACCGCGAGCCAGGCGCCGAGGCGGCTGCCGATGCCGACGGCGCGCAGCCGCTGCCGTACGACGTCCTCGGAGAGGAAGTTCTCCCCGACGAACTCGCCCAGGGAGACGCCCAGCTGGTCCTTCTTGGTGGGGATGATCGCGGTGTGCGGGATGGGGATGCCGAGGGGGTGCCGGAAGAGGGCGGTGACGGCGAACCAGTCCGCGAGCGCGCCGACCATGCCCGCCTCGGAGGCGGCGGCGACGTAGGCCGCCCAGGTCCCCGCGCCGGAGTTGTGCGCCCATGTGGACAGGACGTAGACCAGCGCCACGAACACCAGAAGTCCGGTGGCGGTGAGCTTCATCCGGCGTACGCCGCGCTGTTTCTCCTCGTCCGCCGGGCTGAACGTGGTCATCGCGCGGTTCACGGCGCCGCCGGGGCGGGCATGCTGCCCACCGACACCGGCACCCTTTTCTGCTGCTTTCGTCCGTTCCATCCGCTCCACCCGCTCGGTGATCCCGCACACATTGTCCCTTCCTGACCGACTCCTGGAACGGAACAGGAGTTCCCGGCGTCTGTCGGAAGGGGGTACTGCCATGGGGTGCTGTGAGCTTCCCCCGGTCCATGCCGCATCATGGGCACATCAGATCGGAGCCTTGGGCTCCCATCGCCCGAGGAGAACTGAACAGCATGACCCGAGGACGTGGTTACGCCCTCCTGGCCGTGGTCGTCGCAGCGATCGTGGCCCTTTCCACCGCCATATACGTCGGCGTGGGTACCGACGACGGCCTGCGCAACCGGAACGCCCTCGGCGACGGTCGCGCCCCTCACAACTCCGCCGCACCCGCCTCCACCGGCACCTGGGTCGGCACCTGGTCCACGTCCCCTTCCGCCGCCGAACCCGGCACCGAGGCCACGGGCATGGCGGACCGTTCGGTCCGCAACGTCGTCCACACCAGTGTCGGCGGTACGAATGCCCGCGTGACGCTGTCCAATCTCTACGGCCAGTCGCCGCTGAGCATCACGCGGGCGACGATCGCCGTCTCCGCGGGCAGCGGCACGGCGGCGGCACTCGCGGACACCATGCGGCAGCTCACCTTCGGCGGGGGCCCCACGGTCGTCATCCCGCCCGGCCGGCAGGTGATGAGCGACGCCGTCCGGATCGTCGTCCCGCACGACTCCGACGTCCTGATCACCACCTACACGCCGACCACCTCCGGCCCGGTCACCTACCACCGGCACGCCCGCCAGACCTCCTACGTCGCCCAGGGCGACGTCGCGCAGGACACCACGGGCACGCCGTACACCGAGCGGACCGGGTCCTGGCGGTATCTGACCGCGCTGGACCTGCTGAGCAACGAGTCCGACGGCACGGTCGTCGTCCTCGGCGACTCGCTGACGGACGGCATCACCTCCACGCCGGACACCAACAGCCGCTGGACCGACGTGCTCTCGGACCGGCTGCGCGCGGAGATCGCGGCCGGCCGGGACCTGCCCCGCTACAGCGTCGTCAACCAGGGCATCAGCGGCAACCAGGTCCTAGTCGACGGGCTCGGCCGCCCCGCGGACAACCCCAGCGGGCTCAACCGCTTCGGGCGGGACGTGCTGGAGCGGACGAACGTCAAGGTCGTCGTCATCGACCTCGGCGTCAACGACATCCTGCGCAACCCCCGGCTCGCCGACCCGAACGCGATCATCGCCGGGCTGCGCACGATGGTGGGACAGGCCCACGCGCGCGGCGTGAAGGTGGTCGGGGCGACGCTGATGCCGTTCTACGGGCACCGGGGGTACACGGAGGCGCGTGAGGCGGTACGCCAGGAAATCAACGCGCAGATCCGCGCCGGGCGGGTGTACGACGCCGTGGCCGACTTCGACCAGGCGCTGCGCGACCCGTACGACCCGCGGCGGCTGCGGTCCGACTACGACTCGGGCGACCACCTGCACCCCAGCGACAAGGGGTACGCGCGGATGGCGGAGTCGTTCGACCTGGAGACGCTGAAAGGGTCGGCTCCGGCGAAGCTGTAACCCGTTCCGCACCGTCTCACCCCGTGCCCGTCGCCTGACACAGGCGGCGGGCACACGGCTGTCGGGGCTCGGTGCGGCCAGCCTCCGCGGAGCTCAGCGCTCCCCGTCCAGCTCCCGCCGCCCCGCCCTGCGCTCCAGCTTCTCCTGGCGCCGCTCCTCGCGGACGCGCAGCTTCTCCGCCCGGGTCAGCTTCCGCTGGACCCCGACGCCGCCCCACAGCGCGAACCCGGTCACGATCACCCGCGGCGCGCCCGGCTCCCCCGGCACGCCCTCCTCGCGCTGGTCGAAGCCGCCCATGATGCCGATGCCGCGGACGACGACCTCGACGCCGGGCGGCACGATCACATCCACCCCGCCCATGATGGCGATGGCGTTGATCTCGACCTCGCGGTCCGCGAAGTTCGCCTCGCGCAGGTCGATCTCGCCGCCGCCCCAGAAGGCGAAGCAGGTGAAGCGCCGGGGCATCGTCCAGTGCCCCTTGCGCTGGAAGCCGGACATCACGGCGACGGCCCAGGTGGAGGTCCCCTCGCCGCCGGTGATCCGCCCGGACCAGTCCGCACCGGCAGCCGGGTCCTTCGTCAGGGACACCGCCGGGACCGTCACGCCCGCGGCCGGCAGGTCCCGGGTGATCGGCGCCAGTTCCCCGTACGTCCGGGCCTTGTACGTCGCGTCGAGCCGCTCCTCGAACTCCTCCATGTCGAGGCGCCCCTCGGCGAGGGCGTCCCGCAGGATGCCGGCGACCTGTTCACGGTCGGCGTCGGAGGCTCGGAGGTCCGGGACGGCGTCGTCGGTCATACACAGCAGCCTACGAGTTCACCCCGCCGGGGGCTACGAGATCGCCCGCTCGGCCTGTTCCCCGTACATGGTGGCGATGACCGCCTCGATGTCCGGCTCCCGCACCGACAGGTCCACCAGCGGGTACTCGGCCGCGATCCGCGCCACGAGGGGCGCCGCCGACTCCCCCGCCGGGAACGCCAGCCACTGGCGCGGGCCCTCCACGCGGACGACCCGCGCGGGCGCCGGAGCGTCGATCGGCGGCAGTTCCCGCTCCAGGTCCACCACCAGGGTCCGCTCGCTCTCCCCGACCTCGTGCAGCCCGGCGAGCGGACCGTCGTACACCAGACGGCCGTGGTCGATGACCATCACCCGCTTGCACAGCTGCTCGATGTCCTGGAGGTCGTGCGTGGTCAGCAGCACCGTGGTGCCGCGCTCGGTGTTCAACTCCCGCAGGAACTCCCGCACCTTGGACTTGGAGACGACGTCCAGCCCGATGGACGGCTCGTCCAGGTACAGCACCTCCGGGTCGTGCAGCAGGGCCGCCGCGATGTCGCCGCGCATCCGCTGGCCGAGGGAGAGTTGCCGTACCGGCACGTCCAGCAGGTCGCCCAGGTCCAGGAGTTCCACCAGACGGTCGAGGTTCTCCCGGTAACGGGCGTCCGGGATGCGGTACATGCGGTGCATCAGCCGGTAGGAGTCCAGCAGCGGCAGGTCCCACCACAGCGTCGTGCGCTGCCCGAACACCACGCCGATGCGGTGGGCGAGCCGGGTCCGTTCCCGGGAGGGGTCGATGCCCGCCACCCGCAGCCGGCCCGCGCTGGGGGTGAGGATGCCGGTCAGCATCTTGATCGTGGTGGACTTCCCGGCGCCGTTGGGGCCGATGTAGCCCACCATCTCGCCGCGCTCCACCCGGAAGGAGATCGAGTCGACGGCCCGCACCTGCCGCCGCTCCCGCTTCATGAAGCCGGTCTTCTTGCGCACCTCGAAGACCTTCTCCACACCGTCGAGTTCGATGAACCCGCACTCCGACTCGGTGAACCCGCTCTGCGGCCCGGTCAACTCAACTCCCTGTACTCCGGTATGAACGAAGCCCCGTCCGCCACGCCAGCCCGGCCAGAACGCAACAGGCCACCGCCACCAGCGGCGAGGCGAAGGCCGTCCACCCGGGCAGCCCGACCGGATACGTCCGCCCCAGTACGTAGGCGGCGGGCACCCAGTTGACGAAGGCCAGCGGCAGCATGAAGGTCACGCCCCGCACCAGGTCCTTGCCGAAGACCGACGGCGGATACTGCAACAGCGTCGTGCCGCCGTAGGTGAAGGCGTTCTGCACCTCGGCCGCGTCCTGCGCGTAGATCTGGAAGGCCGCGCCCGCCACGAACACCGCCGAGAAGATCGCCGCACCGCTGACCACCATCACCGGCACCAGCAGCACCTTCGGCGCGCTCCAGTCGACGTCCACCGACACCAGCGCCCAGCCCAGCACCACCGCGCCCTGGGTGATCCGGCCCAGGCGGCGCAGCGCGAACCGGTCGGCTCCGACCTGCGCGAGCACCGGCGCCGGACGCACCAGCAGCGTGTCGAAGGAGCCGTCGCGCATCCGGGCACCCAGCACGTCCATCGAGCCGAGCACCAGGTCGGCGATCCCGAACGCCGTCGCCGACAGCCCGTAGAGGAAGGCGACTTCGGGCAGCGACCAGCCGCCCAGCGAGTCCACCTGCGAGAACATCAGCAGGATCGCCACGAAGTCCAGGCCGGTCACCGTCAGATTGCCGAACACCGTGACGACGAAGGAGGTCCGGTAGGTCATGCTGGATCGCACCCACATCCCGGCGATCATCCGGTAGGCCCGCAGCCCCTCCAGCAGGGCACTGCGCTCAGCCACCCTGCACCACCACCCGCCGCGTCGCGGCCGACTGCATCAACCGCCCCACCGCCAGCAGGGCCACGGCCCACGCCGCCTGGAAGGCGAACGCCCGCAGCGGATCCGTCTCCCCCATCAGCACGTCCGCCGGCATCTGGATCTGCGCCGCCCACGGCAGCACCCGCACGATCTCCCCGAAGACCCCCGGGAAGGCGTTCAGCGGCAGCACCATGCCCGAGAAGAAGATGCCCGTGACCACCAGGACCTGGTTCACCCCCATGCCGTCCATCAGCCAGAACACGCTCAGGGCCGCCAGGTAGCGGATCGCGAAGCTCACGAGCGTCGCCAGCAGCAGCGTGACCACGAACGCCGCCCAGCGACCGCCCTCCGTCGGCAGCGCCATCGGGAAGAAGACCGCGCCGAACACGAACGGGACCACGCCCCGCCCCAGCATCTGGAACAGCGCCCGCCCCACGTCGCCCGCCAGCCACCACAGTTGAAGATCGGCCGGGCGGTACAGGTCGACGGCGATCTCACCGGTGCGGATGCGCTCCATCAGATCCTTCTCTGCGCCGCCGCCCTGGATCGCCAGCGTCGCGTAGAGGCACTGCCCCAGCCACACATAGGTCACCGCCTGCGCCTGGTCGTACCCCCCGAGATGGGGCTTCTCGTCCCACAGCGCCAGATACGTGTGGACGAGGATGACGCCGAAGACCGTATTGGTGAACACCCCGGCCACCGTGGCCGCCCGATACGTCGCGTACCGCCGGAAGCCACCCGCCGCGACGGCCGCGTACAACCGTCCCGAACCCACATCCACCGCCCTCCTCGCCGCCCTTCCCGCCGCCGGACACCGAAGCGCAGGAGCCTAGTGGCCCGGCGAACGGACGTGCCACGCAATTTCGGGGAGCCGCGAGGGCGCCGCCGGGCGGGTGCGGACCGGCCCAGACGGTACGATCCGTTGCGTCCGCGTGGGCCCAGGCGCCCGTGGCCAGGGCGAGCAGCGTGGCGGCGGTGCCGGCCGGGCGGAGCGCAGGCGCCGTCGCGATCCACGGCCGTGTCCCCCTTCGGGCGAATGTCGCGCAGGCGAGATCACGGTTCGGGCAGGCGTACGCAACAGCGCGTTTGACCCCGTGCCGCCCGCGCACCCACTCACATGCGGCCCGCCTCACCACACGGCTCACGACCCGGCCCGCGATCAGGGAACTGATCAACGGATGGGACAGTCTTCATCACAGGGGCGCAAGAGCGAGCAGAGACGTACGGGAACGACGTACGACGCGAAACAGGAGTCCGTGCACGACATGAGTGACGAGCCTCAGCCGCAGCAGCCGAATCCGGGCTGGGCATCGAGAGAGCCGCAGGCGCACGCCGACGGCGACCCGGGCACGCCCGGGGCCCAGGCTGCCGGGAAACCGAAGCGGACCGGCTGGCGCCGGATCATCCCGACCTGGCGCATGACGCTCGGCGCCTTCCTCATCGTCGTCCTGCTGCTGGCCGGCGGTTTCTTCCTGGGCTACTCGCTGGTGAAGATCCCCCCGGCCAACGCGCTCGCCACCAAGCAGGCCAACGTCTACCTCTACGCGGACGGCTCCGTGATCGCCCGCGACGGCGAGGTCAACCGCGAGAACGTCACGCTCCCGCAGATCTCGAAGGACGCCCAGCACGCCATCCTGGCCGCCGAGGACCGCGACTTCTACACCGAGTCCGCCGTCGACCCCAAGGCCATGGTCCGCGCCGCCTGGAACACCGCCCTCGGCAAGGGCAAGCAGTCCGGCTCCACGATCACCCAGCAGTACGTGAAGAACTACTACCTGCGCCAGGAACAGACCGTCACGCGCAAGGCCAAGGAGTTCTTCATCGCGATCAAGCTGGACCGTGAGGTCAGCAAGGACCACATCCTCGAGGGCTACCTCAACACCAGCTACTTCGGCCGCAACGCCTACGGCATCCAGGCCGCCGCCCAGGCCTACTACGGCAAGGACGCCAAGGACCTCGACGCGGGCCGCGCCGCCTACCTCGCCGCGCTCGTCAACGCGCCCAGCCAGTACGACGTGGTCGCCCACCCGGAGAACCGCAAGGCCGCCGAGTCCCGCTGGAACTACGTGCTGGACGGCATGGTCAAGAAGGGCTGGCTCGACGAGTCGAAGCGCACCGGCATGAAGTTCCCCATGCCGAAGGAGTCCACCCTCTCCACCGGCATGTCCGGGCAGCGCGGCTACATCGTCCGGATCGTCAAGGACTACCTCACCGACAACAAGATCATCGACGAGAGCAAGCTCGACGCCGGCGGCTACCGCATCACGACGACCCTGCAGAAGGGCAAGCAGGAAGCGTTCGTGAAGGCCGTCAACGACAAGCTGATGTCCAAGCTCGACAAGAAGAACAACAAGGTCGACACCTACGTCCGCGCCGGCGGCGCCTCCGTCGACCCCAGGACCGGCAAGGTCGTGGCGATGTACAACGGCATCGACTACGTCAAGCAGTACACCCCGAACGCCACCCGCAGGGACTTCCAGGTCGGCTCCACCTTCAAGCCGTTCGTGTTCACCTCGGCCGTCGAGAACCACTCGGAGACCCAGGACGGCCGGGTCATCACCCCGAACACCATCTACGACGGCACCAACAAGCGCTCCGTGCAGGGCTGGACCGGCGACCCCTACGCCCCCGAGAACGAGGACCAGCGCTCCTACGGCGACATCACCGTCACCGAGGCCACCGACAGCTCCGTGAACTCGGTGTACGCGCAGATGGCCGCCGACGTCGGCCCCGCGAAGGTCAAGCAGACCGCGATCGACCTCGGTGTCCCCGAGACCACCCCCGACCTCGCCGACGGCCCCGCCATCGCGCTCGGCACCGCCACGGCCAGCGTCCTCGACATGGCGGAGGCCTACGCCACCCTCGCCAACCACGGCCGGCACGGCACGTACACGATGGTCGAGAAGGTCACCAAGCAGGGCACGCCCATCGACCTGCCCGAGCGGCGCACCCGCCAGGCCGTGAGCCGCGAGGCCGCCGACACCACCACCTCCATGCTGCGGAGCGTCGTCCAGAACGGCACGGCCTCCGCCGCGCAGGGCGCGGGACGCCCCGTCGCCGGCAAGACCGGCACCGCCGAGGAGGACACGGCTGCCTGGTTCGCGGGCTACACGCCCGACCTCGCCACCGTCGTCGCCGTCATGGGTCAGGACCCCGTCACCGCCGCCCACAAGTCGCTGTACGGCGCCATGGGCCTGCCGCGCATCAACGGCGGCGGCGCGCCCGCCGAGATCTGGACGCAGTTCACCCAGGACGCACTCAAGAACAAGCCGGTCAAGGAGTTCGACCTCAGGCTCCAGCCCGGCGCCGACGTCTCGCAGGCCCCCAGCAGCGAGGCCTCCGCCGACCCGACCACCGGCACCACTGACGGCGGCACGACCACCGGCGGCGAGGACACGGCCACCGAGACGCCCGAGCAGAGCCCCAGCGCCCCCGAGGGGCAGATCGAGGGCCAGACCGACGGCGGCACCACCGACGGCACCACCGGCGGCGAGTCCCCCACCGGCGGCACCGCGGACGGCGGCACGGGCGACGGTGGCACGACGGACGGCGGCACGGCCGACGGCGGCGCCACGGAGGGCGGTGGCGGCGGCGACGCGAGCGACGGCGGCCAGACCGGCGGCCCGACCGGCCCCGGCTGGGGCGTGGTCCCGCAGGGCGCCCGCCGCGAGTAGCGCGAAGGCCGTGCCCGGCGGCGTCAGCGGCCGGTGGGCGCCTTCGGCACCGTGACGGCCCGGGCACCTTCGGCACCGTGACGGCTCAGTGGCCGCTGGTCGCCTTCAGCCCCACCACGGCGACCAGCAGCAGGCACACGAAGAAGATCCGGGCGGCGGTCGCCGGCTCACCCAGCACCGCCATGCCGAACACCGCCGCCCCGGCCGCGCCGATCCCCACCCACACGCCGTAGGCGGTACCGATGGGCAGCGTCTTGGCGGCCTGCGACAACAGCAGCATGCTGGCGACGATCCCGGCGCCCGTGAGCACACTGGGCAGGGGGCGGGTGAAGCCGTCGGTGTACTTCATGCCGATGGACCACCCGACCTCGAGCAGACCGGCGACGACGAGCAGAACCCAGGCCATGACGGGCACCTCCGGGAAACGGGCTGACGATGTCGGTGCGTCGTCTTTGCCTTGATCCCGGTACGGCGCGTCTCGTCGGGGGTCTCTCCAACGTAGCAAAGCCGCACGGCACGGCGAAGGGGCCGGTGACCAGGGTCACCAGCCCCTTTCACACTCCTGCCGCCCGTCCTAGAGGTAGAGGCCCGTCGAGTCCTCGGCGCCCTCGAACCGGTCCGCGGCGACGGCGTGCAGATCACGCTCGCGCATGAGCACGTACGCGACTCCCCGCACCTCGACCTCGGCACGGTCCTCCGGGTCGTACAGCACCCGGTCACCGGTCTCCACGGTCCGCACGTTCTGCCCCACCGCGACGACCTCGGCCCACGCCAGGCGCCGGCCGACCGCGGCCGTGGCGGGGATCAGAATGCCGCCGCCGGAACGCCGCTCGCCCTCGCTGGTGTCCTGCCGCACGAGTACGCGATCGTGCAGCATCCGGATGGGCAGCTTGTCCGGGTGGGTGCTGTGCTCGTTTCTCTTGGCGCTCACGCCCTGAAACCTACCTGTCTTCCCCATAAACGCACGCAGTCGGGTCAGCCCTTGCGGCGCCGCGTGCCGAACGCGAGCAGCCCGACCATGCCCACGACGACGAGCGCGACGGGCACGACCCGCTCCAGCCGGGGCGCGCCGTCCTCGTCCACGAAACGGGCGCGCACATCGGTGACGGCCCGGTTGACCTCCACGTAGGCCCGCCCGAGGGTGTGGTCGATGTTGGAAGCGACCCTGGCCTTGGCATCCCCGACGATCGTCTTCGGGTGCACCCGCACCCCGATCTCGTCGAGGGTCTCGGCCAGGGTCGCGCGGCGGCGCCTGATGTCCGCCTCGATCTGCGCCGGGGTCCTGGTGTCCGCCGTGTCCGCCACCGTGTCGCCTTTCGAAGTCGGTGTGAAGCCTGTGCCGGACAGTCTGTCAGCTCCACGGCTCATCGCACTGCCCCCACCCCCGGTTACCCTGGCCAGATGAGCGAGCGACTCCAGCCGGGGGACGTGGCCCCCGCCTTCACCCTGACCGACGCCGACGGCACCGAGGTGTCCCTGTCGGACCACAAGGGCCGCAAGGTCATCGTGTACTTCTACCCGGCCGCCCTCACGCCCGGCTGCACCAAGCAGGCCTGCGACTTCACGGACAACCTGGAGCTGCTCGCGGGCGCGGGCTACGACGTCATCGGCATCTCCCCCGACAAGCCGGAGAAGCTGGCCAAGTTCCGCGAGAAGGAGTCCCTGAAGGTCACCCTGCTCGCCGACCCGGACAAGCAGGTCCTGGAGTCCTACGGCGCCTTCGGCGAGAAGAAGCTCTACGGCAAGACGGTGGTCGGCGTCATCCGCTCCACGGTCGTCGTGGACGAGGAGGGCAAGGTCGAACGCGCCCTGTACAACGTCAAGGCGACGGGCCACGTGGCCAAGATCATCAAGGATCTGGGGGTCTGAGCCCCCGCTGAGCTTCCTCGAGCCGGGCCTCGATCAGGTGAGGAGGCCCGCCAAGGGCAACGAGCGAGGCCCCCGCGCAGTTGATCGAGACGTCCGACGTCTCAACCATGCTGCTCGGGGGCCTCGTTGATCATCCATCCCTCCTGACCCGGCCGACTCAATCGAGGATCGCGGTCGCCTCCACCTCGACCAGGACGTCGGGCTCGAACAGGTAGTCGACCCCGATCAGCGAGGAGGGCGGAAGCGGCACCGTCAACCCGATCTCCTCCGCCACCTGCCCGACCCCTTCCATGAAGGCGTCGATCTTCTCGGGCGCCCAGTCCGTGACGTAGAACGTGAGCCTCAGGACGTCGTCGAACGACGCACCCGCCCCCGCGAGGCCCTTCCCGGTGTTCCGCAGCGCGTGGGCGACCTGTCCGGCGAGGTCTCCCGGGGCGAGGGGAGACCCGTCCGCCGACCGGGCGACCTGGCCGCTGACATGCACGTGGCGCCTTCCGGTGCCCACGGCCACATGCTCGTACGGGGTGGGCTGCATCATGCCTTCGGGCGTGAAACGACGGACTGACATAGAGGTCTCCTCACATCAACCAAACTCGGTATACCTTTGCTACCTGGTAGACGAAGGACACTTCAAGGAGACCAGGTATCGTGCCGGCTACTACGCACAGCCACGACGGCGAGCTCAGGATCGAGCACCCCCACCGGGAGTTCCTCGACCAAGTGCTCGACAAGTGGTCGCTGAGCGTCCTCAACGAACTCTGCGAACGCCCCTGTCGCTTCAACGACCTGCGCCGCGCGATCCCCGCCGTGACCCAGAAGCCCCTCACCGCCACGCTGCGCCGGCTCGAACGCAACGGCATCGTGGAGCGCGTGCTCCTCAGCTCCCGCCCCGTCGCCGTCGAGTACCGGATCACCCCCCTGGGCAAGACCATGCGCCAGCCGGTCGAGGTGCTCCTGGAGTGGGCCGCGACACACATGCCCGAGGTGGAACGCGCCCGCCGCGCCTTCGACCTCGCATGAACCTGCCTGCGCGGCCGGGGCAGCACCCCTACGAGATCCTGCGATACCTCTGCCCGTCTTGTCACAGTCAGACGAAGACCCACTCATGGCCTCGCCGCTCCGTCACCGCTCTCGGCCCAGTACAGTAACCGCGATGGGTCCGTACCCCAGCTGGCAAGAGGGCGCCGGTTTAGGTCCGGTGTGTCGTGGGTTCGAGTCCCACCGGGCCCACAACACAGGGGCGCAGCACCTTCACGGTGCCGCGCCCCTCGACGTACGCGGCTGACAGTCCCTCAGCCGAGCAGCTCGCGCACGACGGGCACCAGTGCCCGGAACGCCTTCCCCCGGTGGCTGATCGCGTTCTTCTCCTGGGGGGTCAACTCCGCGCAGGTCCGCGACTTCCCCTCCGGCTGGAGGATCGGGTCGTAGCCGAAGCCGCCCGTGCCGGACGGCTCGTGGCGCAGCACTCCTCGCAACTGTCCCTCCACCACCCGCTCCGTGCCGTCGGGCAGGGCGAGTGCCGCCGCGCAGGCGAAGTGGGCGCCCCGGTGTTCGTCGGCGATGTCGGAGAGCTGGGCGAGGAGGAGGTCCAGGTTGGCCTTGTCGTCGCCGTGGTGGCCGGACCAGCGGGCGGAGAAGATGCCGGGCGCGCCGCCCAGGACGTCGACACAGAGGCCGGAGTCGTCGGCGACGGCCGGGAGGCCCGTCGCCCGGGCCAGGGCATGGGCCTTGAGGAGCGCGTTCTCGGCGAAGGTGACGCCCGTTTCCTTGACATCGGGGATGTCCGGGTAGGCGTCGGCGCCGACGAGTTCGTGGGGCAGCCCGGCTTCGGCGAGGATCGCGCGAAGTTCGGTGATTTTCCCGGCGTTACGGGTGGCGAGGATCAGGCGACTCATGGCCCCAAGTATTACGGGGGCCCGGTTCGCGCCCGTCACGGGCGCGGGGAACTGCGCGATCAGCCCTCCACGGACCCGAAACGCCCACCGCCAAGAGCCCGGCACACGAGAAGCCCGGCCCGGCCAGCGGCAGCGCTACGGCGTGCACACCTTCGTCAGTTCGCCGGCCGCGTCCGTCACCGGGCGGATGTCGGGCGTCTCGTCGCCGTTCTTGATCGAGGTGCGGACGTTGTCGACGGCCTTGTTCAGGTCGTCGACGGCCTTGCTGACGTCCGCGTTGTCGGTCTTGTCGCCGATCTCGCCGAGGTTCTGGTCGATGGAGTCGAGGGACTTGTCGAGCTGCGTCGGGTCATTGGCCGCGCTGTCGACCGCCTGCTGGAGTTCCGTGACGCTGTCGGCGATGGCGTCGGCGGTCTGGACGCAGTCCAGCGCCTTGTCGACGGCGGCGCAGCCGGTGGTGAGTCCGGCGGTCAGCGCGACGGCCGCCAGGGTGGCGGCGACGGCTGCGGTGCGGCGTCGGCGGCTCGCGGCCATGGAGCGGTCCCTCTCGTTCGGCGGGGCCGGTCGGGCCCGCGCGGCTGGCCGGGCGCACAGGGATGAGCCGTGCGCCCGTACTCCTTCAGACGCGAGTGTGCTCGGCTCGGTTGCCCGCGCCGTGCACCTGTCTTGGTGTGCCTTTTACCTTTCGAGGACCGCGTCGAGCGCGGCGCGCTGGTGGGCGGCGAGTTCGTCGCAGCCGGCGACGGCGAGGTCGAGCAGGGCGTTGAGTTCGTCGCGGGCGAAGGGCTCGGCTTCGGCGGTGCCCTGGACCTCGACGAAGCGGCCGTCGCCGGTGCAGACGACGTTCATGTCGGTGTCGGCCTTGACGTCCTCCTCGTAGCAGAGGTCGAGGAGGGGGACGCCGTCGACGATGCCGACGGAGACGGCGGAGACGGTGCCGGTGAGGGGCTTGCGGCCGGCCTTGATGAGCTTCCTGCCCTGGGCCCAGGCGATGGCGTCGGCGAGTGCGACGTAGGCGCCGGTGATGGCCGCGGTGCGGGTGCCGCCGTCGGCCTGGAGGACGTCGCAGTCGAGGACGATGGTGTTCTCGCCGAGGGCCTTGTAGTCGATGACGGCGCGCAGGGAGCGGCCGATGAGGCGGCTGATCTCGTGGGTGCGGCCGCCGATGCGGCCCCTGACGGACTCGCGGTCGCCGCGGGTGTTGGTGGAGCGGGGCAGCATGGAGTATTCGGCGGTGACCCAGCCTTCGCCGCTGCCCTTGCGCCAGCGCGGGACGCCTTCGGTGACGGAGGCGGTGCAGAAGACCTTGGTGTCGCCGAAGGAGACGAGGACGGAGCCCTCGGCGTGCTTGCTCCAGCCGCGCTCGATGGTGATGGGGCGGAGCTGCTGGGGGGTGCGGCCGTCGATTCGAGACATGCGGCTGAGCCTATCCGTACGTGCGGAAGCGGCCCCTCCCGGTGGGGAGGGGCCGTGCGCGCAGGTGATCTCAGGGGTGTGTCAGGGGGTGAAGCCCGGGACGATCCCGGACCTTCACATCATGTCTTCGATGTCCGCCGCGATGGGGTCGGCGTCGGTGCCGATGACGACCTGGATGGCGGTGCCCATCTTGACGACGCCGTGGGCTCCGGCGGCCTTCAGGGCGGCTTCGTCGACCTTGGCGGGGTCCACGACCTCGGTGCGCAGGCGGGTGATGCAGCCTTCGACCTCTTCGATGTTGTCGATGCCGCCGAGCCCGGCAACGATCTTCTCAGCCTTGGTGGCCATGTTCGTTCTCCCTGATCCGAACCGCTTTGTCGCAGTAACCCACAGTTGGCCCATCTTCGCGAGCGGCCCTGTTGTGTGTGCCGAAGGATGGCGACACGTTCGTGCGACCGTCGAACGACTGGTCTACACCACAAGCCTGCCTCTCGACAAAGTCTCTGGCGAAAGGGGCCGGGATGAGTGCCGACAGTCCCGCCGGCGCCGCGCCGGCCGTGAGCCCCGGGCGGGCTCGCCTGCACCGGCTGTTCCAGGGGCTGCAGAAGATGGGCCGGAGTCTGCAGCTGCCGATCGCGGTGCTGCCGGCGGCGGGGATCCTCAACCGGCTGGGGCAGCCGGACGTGTTCGGGGACGAGGGGCTGGGCTGGACGAACGTCTCGAAGGTGATGGTGGGGGCGGGCGGTGCGCTGCTGGACGGTTCGCTGGGGCTGCCGCTGCTGTTCTGCGTGGGCGTTGCGATCGGGCTGGCGAAGAAGGCGGACGGGTCGACGGCGCTGGCGGCGGTGACCGGGTTCCTCGTCTACTTCACGGTGTTGCGGCAGTTTCCGGAGGGCTGCCCGGAGGGGTCGGTGGCGGTGCCGAACGTGGGGTGCCAGGTGACCGACGGGGAGCGGGCGGTGACGTCGTTCACGTACCAGAACCCGGGGGTGTTCGGGGGGATCGTGATGGGGCTGCTGACGGCGTTCTTCTGGGCGCGGTTCCATCGCACGCGGCTGGTGGACTGGTTGGGGTTCTTCAACGGGCGGCGGCTGGTGCCGATCATCATGGCCTTCGTGGCGATCCTGTTCGCCGCGCTGTGTCTGTGGGTGTGGCCGCCGGTGGGTGGCGCGCTGGAGAGCTTCAGCGACTGGATGGACGGTCTGGACGCGTGGGGCGCGGGTGTGTTCGGGGTGGCGAACCGGGCGTTGCTGGTGGTGGGGCTGCACCAGTTCCTGAACGTGCCCATCTGGTTCCAGTTCGGCTCGTACACGAAGCCGGACGGGACGGTGGTGCACGGTGACATCAACATGTTCCTGGCGGGGGATCCGGATGCCGGTCAGTTCACCTCGGGGTTCTTCCCGATCATGATGTTCGCGCTGCCGGCGGCGGCGCTGGCGATCACGCACTGTGCGCGGCCGGAGCGGCGCAAGGAGGTCGGTGGCCTGATGCTGTCGGTGGCGCTGACGTCGTTCGTCACCGGCATCACCGAGCCGATCGAGTACTCGTTCCTGTTCGTCGCGCCGGTGCTGTACGGGGTGCACGCGGTGCTGACGGGGGTGTCGATGGCGGTGACGTGGGGGCTGGGGGTGCATGACGGGTTCAGCTTCTCGGCGGGGCTGATCGACTACGTCATCAACTGGAATCTGGCGACGAAGCCGTGGCTGATGATCCCGATCGGTCTGGGGTTCGCGCTCGTCTACTACGTGATCTTCCGGTTCGCGATCACGAAGTTCGATCTGGGGACTCCGGGGCGGGAGCCGGCCGAGGAGGTCGAGGACAGCGCGAAGGCGTGATCGTCTCGGTGGGGCGGAATTGGCGGGTTCCACTCGTTCGGCCTACCGTGCTACAACTGGTCTACACCACTCACTGGTGGAGGTCGCGCGGTGACGTCCGCGTTCCCCTTTCTTTGAGACGCCGCCGTCCCCCGCTGAATTCTCCCTGGGCGGCGCCGTGCCCCCTGGAGGAAGCTCATGTCCACAGCCACAGCCGCGCCCGCGAGCCCGAAGAAGGGGTCGGCCGTGATGGCCGTCATGCAGCGCATCGGCCGCAGCCTGATGCTGCCCGTCGCCGTGCTGCCCGCCGCCGCCCTGCTGGTCCGCCTCGGCAACACCGACATGCTCGGTCGCGAGTCGTTCCCCGCGTTCATCACCAAGATCGCGGGCTTCATGGCGGCCGGCGGCAACGCGATCCTCGACAACATGGCGCTGCTGTTCGCGGTGGGCATCGCGATCGGCTTCGCCAAGAAGTCGGACGGCTCAACGGCGCTTGCGGCCGTGGTCGGTTACCTGGTCTTCAAGAACGTGCTGGCCACGTTCACCGACAAGAACCTGCCGAAGGTCGCCACGGCCGTCGACGGCAAGGTCGTCATGGTGGACGCTCCCGTGGACGCCAAGGTCCTCGGCGGCGTGGTCATGGGCATAGTCGTGGCGCTGCTCTACCAGAAGTTCTACCGGACCAAGCTGCCGGACTGGGCGGGCTTCTTCGGCGGCCGCCGCCTGGTTCCGATCCTGTCGGCCTTCGCCGGTCTGGTCATCGGCATCGTCTTCGGTTACATCTGGCCGGTCCTCGGCACGGCGCTGCACAACTTCGGCGAGTGGCTGGTCGGCTCCGGGGCGGTCGGCGCGGGCATCTTCGGTGTCGCCAACCGTGCGCTGATCCCGATCGGCATGCACCACCTGCTGAACTCCTTCCCCTGGTTCCAGGCCGGCACCTACGAGGGCAAGAGCGGTGACATCGCCCGGTTCCTGGCCGGTGACCCGAGCGCCGGGCAGTTCATGACCGGCTTCTTCCCGATCATGATGTTCGCCCTGCCGGCCGCCTGCCTCGCGATCGTGCACTGCGCCCGGCCCGAGCGCCGCAAGGTCGTCGGCGGCATGATGTTCTCCCTCGCGCTGACCTCGTTCGTCACCGGTGTCACCGAGCCGATCGAGTTCACCTTCATGTTCATCGCCCCGGTGCTGTACGCGATCCACGCGGTGCTGACCGGTGTCTCGATGGCGCTGACCTGGGCGCTGGGGATGAAGGACGGCTTCGGCTTCTCGGCCGGCGCGGTGGACTTCTTCCTGAACCTGGGCATCGCGACCAACCCGTGGGGTCTGGCCCTGGTCGGTCTGTGCTTCGCGGCGGTCTACTACGCGGTGTTCCGCTTCGCGATCACCAAGTTCAACCTGCCGACGCCGGGCCGGGAGTCCGACGAGGAACTCGCCGAGCTGCAGAAGGCGGAGGCGAAGTAGTCCGCCGGCGTCCGCTGACGCCGAAGGCCCCGGAACCGCTGGGTTCCGGGGCCTTCGCGTGTGCCGGGCGCTCAGATCTCGTACGTCTGCCGGGGGGCGGCGAGGTCCACCGGACCGTCGTACACCTCGCGGGCGTCGGCGAGGTTGACCTGGGGGTCCGTCCACGGCGGGACGTGGGTGAGGACCAGGCGGCGGGCACCGGCCCGGGCCGCCGTCTCACCCGCCTCGCGGCCGTTGAGGTGCAGGTCGGGGATGTTCTCCTTGCCGTGCGTGAACGCGGCCTCGCACAGGAACAGGTCGCTGTCCCGGGCGAGTTCGTCCAGTGCGGGGCTCACTCCGGTGTCGCCGGAGTACGTCAGGACCTTGCCGCCGTGCTCGATGCGGATGCCGTAGGCCTCCACAGGGTGGGCCACCCGCTCGGTGTGCACCGTGAACGGGCCGATCTCGAACGTGGACGGCTTGACCGTGTGGAAGTCGAAGACCTCGCTCATGGAGGAGGCGGAGGGGGTGTCCGCGTAGGCGGTGGTCAGCCGGTGTTCCGTGCCTTCGGGGCCGAAGACGGGGAGTGGATCGCAGCGGCCGCCGTCGTGGCGGTAGTAGCGCGCGACGAAGTACGCGCACATGTCGATGCAGTGGTCGGCGTGCAGATGGCTGAGGAAGATCGCGTCGAGGTCGTAGAGACCGCAGTGGCGCTGCAGCTCGCCGAGGGCACCGTTGCCCATGTCGAGAAGCAGCCGGAAGCCGTCGGCCTCGACGAGGTAGCTCGAGCAGGCCGATTCCGCGGAAGGGAACGACCCCGAGCAGCCGACGACGGTGAGCTTCATGAAGCAGAAACCTCCGCTGGCGGGAATGTCTGAGAGGGGCGTCGGGGGTCGTGCGGTCCGTCGAGCGTAAGGCGCAAAACCCCCGGTAGCTCCTCCGCCAAGGCCTGTTGTGGGCGAACTCACCTGTGGTGTCACCGGTTCGGCTGGCAGAGCCGGGTGGTGATCCTCGTGAGGGGGGCGCGTGGCGAGGGCCGCGCCGGTAACGTCTCAGTATGGACACGTCCTGGTGGCTGGCGCTCGCCGCGGTGGTACTGCTCGCGCTCATCGCCACGCTCGTCGACGGCTGGGGCCGGGGGCGTCGGCCGTCGGCCCGGCGGCTGCGGACCGCGGCACCGGCCGCGACCCTGGAGAGCCGGCCGCAGCCGGCGGAGATCTGGTGGGCCGACGTGCCCTACGAGGACGAGGCCCGTACGAAGGACCGCCCCTGCCTGGTGCTGGCGGTACGCGGCGAGCGGGCGACGGTCGCGAAGATCACCACCCGGTTCCGCGACGAGCGGTCCGGGGTGATCCCGCTGCCCCCGGGCTCGGTCGGCGACGCCCAGGGCCGCGCGAGCTTCCTGGAGACGGACGAACTGCGAGAGGTCCCGGTGTGGGGCTTCCGGCGACGGGTGGGCGTGGTGGACCCGGCACTGTGGAACCGGGTGCGGTACCTGGCGGGCTGAGCGGGCCGAAGGATCGAGGTCGTGACTGCGCACAAAGGGCCGGAGTCGTGGTGACTCCGGCCCTTCGGCGTGTCGCTGGTCCGCGTCGGCTACGCCCAGAGCTGGCCCTGGAGCGTGTCGATGGCCTCCTCCGTGGTGGCCGCCGTGTAGACGCCCGTCGAGAGGTACTTCCAGCCGCCGTCGGCGACGACGAAGACGATGTCGGCGGGCTCCCCGGCCTTGACGGCCTTCTTGCCGACGCCGATCGCGGCGTGCAGCGCGGCGCCCGTGGAGACGCCGGCGAAGATGCCCTCCTGCTGGAGCAGCTCGCGGGTGCGGGTGACCGCGTCCGCCGAGCCGACCGAGAAGCGGGTGGTGAGGACGGACGCGTCGTACAGCTCGGGGACGAAGCCCTCGTCCAGGTTGCGCAGGCCGTAGACCAGGTCGTCGTAGCGCGGCTCGGCGGCGACGATCTGGACGTCCGGCTTGTGCTCGCGCAGGAAGCGGCCGACGCCCATGAGGGTGCCGGTGGTGCCGAGGCCCGCCACGAAGTGGGTGACGGAGGGCAGGTCGGCGAGGATCTCGGGGCCTGTCGTCGCGTAGTGGGCGCCCGCGTTGTCCGGGTTGCCGTACTGGTAGAGCATCACCCAGTCGGGGTGCTCGGCCGAGAGCTCCTTGGCGACGCGCACGGCCGTGTTGGAGCCGCCCGCCGCCGGGGAGGAGATGATCTCCGCACCCCACATGCCCAGCAGGTCCCGGCGTTCCTGCGAGGTGTTCTCGGGCATCACGCAGACGATGCGGTAGCCCTTGAGCTTCGCCGCCATCGCCAGGGAGATGCCGGTGTTGCCCGACGTCGGCTCGAGGATGGTGCAGCCCGGGGTCAGCCGGCCGTCCTTCTCCGCCTGCTCGATCATGTGCAGGGCCGGACGGTCCTTGACCGATCCCGTCGGGTTGCGGTCCTCCAGCTTCGCCCAGATGCGGACGTCGGCGGACGGCGACAGCCGCGGCAGGCGCACCAGGGGGGTGTTGCCGACCGCGGCCAGGGGGGAGTCGTAGCGCATGGTTGATCAGACCATGCCGCCGGCCACGGCCGGCAGGATCGTGACGTTGTCGCCGTCCGACAGCTTGGTGTTGATGCCGTCGAGGAAGCGGACGTCCTCGTCGTTCAGGTAGACGTTGACGAAGCGGCGCAGGCTGTCGCCGTCCACGATGCGGGCCTGGATGCCGGGGTGCCGGGTCTCGAGGTCGGTGAAGAGCTCGGCGAGGGTGTCTCCCTTGCCCTCCACTGCCTTCTGACCGTCGGTGTAGGTGCGGAGGATGGTCGGGATGCGGACCTCGATGGCCATGGCTTCAGGGCTCCTGTCGGGAGTAGTCGGTCGGGGCGCGCGGCAGCGCAGGAACAGCGGGTGGTGCGTGTGTGCAGCGCCGCGGCTCACGGCCGTTCGGCGGCAGGGACGGCGTCAACAGATGGCGCTGGCGAGCCTGCACAGGTCGACGTGCAGCCGCGCCACGAGCAGATCGCCCGGCGTCTTTTCGCTCACGTCATGGAAAACCATGGGCTCATCGTATCGATTCCCGGTCCGGGTCCTGGAATGTGATCCCACATTGCGGACGCTTTCGGGCCGGAGAGTGAGACCTCCCTGCTCAGACGTCCTCAGTGGGCCTCGACGACCCGGACCTCCTCCTCCGTGACCTCACCCTCGACGATCCGGAAGGAGCGGAACTGGAACTCGCCGGCTCCGTCGGTGTCGGCGGTGGAGACGAGGACGTAGTGCGCGCCGGGTTCATTGGCGTAGGAGATGTCGGTGCGCGAGGGGTAGGCCTCGGTCGCGGTGTGGGAGTGGTAGATGACCACCGGCTCCTCGTCGCGGTCGTCCATCTCGCGGTAGAGCTTGAGCAGGTCGCCGGAGTCGAACTCGTAGAACGTGGGCGACATGGCCGCGTTGAGCATCGGGATGAAGCGCTCGGGACGGTCCGAGCCCGCCGGTCCGGCGACGACGCCGCACGCCTCGTCGGGGTGGTCCTTGCGCGCGTGGGCGACGATCTGGTCGACGAGGGCCTGGGTGATGGTCAGCATGCCGGCAAGGATAAGCAGAAGGGCCGTTCCGTACCGAGGAATGGTACGGAACGGCCCAGATGCCGGACGCCCTGAGCGGCAGCGGCGGGGAGTGCCACGAGTACTCCCCGCCGCTGGGCGTCCTGGGAGAGGCTGTCGGCAGTGCCGCCAGGGGCGCGGGGCGGTGTCGATCTGCGGCTCAGCCGCGGGGCGCGACCAGCCACGACGATGCCGCGGTCAGCCGCCGGCCTTCCCCGGCACCCGCCTCACAGGTCCTTCCAGCGAAGCGTCTAGCCGACCTTCTCGAACTCCGCGTCGCCGCGGCGCTCGGTGATCTGCGGGTTGCGGCTCTTGAGGACCCTCCAGCCGACGCCGAGGGCGACAGCCCAGCCGGCCGCGACGTACAGGCAGACCCGCGCGTCCTTGTCGTACGCGATCATGCAGGTCACGCCGATGAGGAAGAGGAGCGCAACCCAGCTGAAGAGCGCACCGCCCGGAGCAGGGAAGGACGACGCGCGCAGCCGGCCCGCGTCGACCGCGGCGCGGTAGCGGATGTGGCTGACGAGGATCATCATCCAGGTCCAGATGCCGGCCGCGGTGGCGACGGAGGTGACGTAGAGGAACGCCTTCTCCGGGACGACGTAGTTCAGGACGACGCCGATGCCCATGAGCGCGACGGAGACCGTGATGCCGACGGCGGGCGTCTTGCGGGAATTCAGCTTGCCGAACGCCTGCGGGGCCTCGCTGTTGGCGGCCAGGTCGCGCAGCATGCGGCCGGTGGAGTACATGCCCGAGTTGCAGGACGACAGGGCCGCGGTGAGCACCACGAAGTTGACGATGCCCGCGGCGAGCGGGATGCCGATCTTGCCGAAGGCGTGGACGAAGGGGCTCTCGCCCGCGGAGAACTCGGTCCACTTCACGACGGACAGGATGACCAGCAGGGCGCCGACGTAGAAGACGATGATGCGCCAGGGCAGGGTGTTGATGGCCTTGGGCAGGGTCTTCTCGGGGTTCTCGGACTCGCCCGCGGTGACGCCGACGAGCTCGACGGCGAGGTAGGCGAACATGACGCCCTGGAGCGTCATCAGGCTGGAGCCGATGCCGTTCGGGAAGAAGCCGTCGTGCGCCCAGAGGTTGGAGACGGCGGCGGTGTCACCGGCGTCGGAGAAGCCGAGGGTGAGCACGCCGAGACCGATGACGATCATGCCGATGATGGCCGTGACCTTGATCATCGAGAACCAGAACTCGACCTCGCCGAAGATCTTGACGGAGATCAGGTTCACACCGAAGAGCACCACCAGGAAGACCAGGGCGCTGACCCACTGCGGGATCTCGGGGAACCAGAAATGGATGTAGATCGCGGCGGCGGTGAGCTCGGCCATGCCGGTCACCACCCACATGAGCCAGTACGTCCAGCCCGTGACGAACCCGAAGAACGGGCCGAGGAACTCGCGGGCGTACTCGGCGAAGGAGCCGGAGACGGGCCGGTAGAGGAGCAGCTCGCCCAGCGCCCGCATGATGAAGAAGATCACGACGCCCGCGAGGGCGTACATGAGGATGATGCTGGGGCCGGCCTTGGCGATGTTCGCACCGGCGCCCATGAACAGGCCGACGCCGATGGCGCCGCCGATCGCGATCATCTGGACCTGGCGGCTGCCGAGTCCGCGCTCGTACCCCTCTTCGGACACGTTTTCCGATTCGACCTGCGCAGAGGTCATGTGTGGTGCGCCTTTCTCCATGCCGACCCGGGCCTTCGTCGGCCTCGGATCGGGTCTCGATCCCCCCGGAATGATGGAGCTGAGCGGGCCCGCAAGCCCGCTCGTGCCTGGCCGGCGGTTGCCGGCTCGGTGGCGCACCCGGCGGAACATTCGGGTGGTGTTCTGCCGGGCGGTCGTGAAGATTTATCACGGCCGCAACACTGATCACGGGGGGAGGATGTGGCACACCGCACAGGAAGAAGCGGACAAAACGCTTTCGAGGGGGCCATAGAAGACGGGTGCGGTGACGTGATCGTTATCCGGATTTGAGTGTCCTCTGAGCGAACACCGATCGGTCACCCACCGGTCACAAAACCTGCACTGATCAGGCCATAAGGGTTCCGACCAGCGTCTCCTGGAGTCCACCCAGCCAGAGGTAGGCCATCACCATCGGCTTGCGGGGGTCGTCGTCCGGGAGCCGGTAGAGGAGGTCGGTGTCCTCGTCCTCGGTGATCTCCAGCCGCGAGCCGATCGCGAGCCGCAGGTCGTTCAGCGCGCCCAGCCACTGCTGCGACTCCGCGGGCGACAGCTTCAGCACCGCGCCGCCCTCGCCGGCAGCGGACGAGGAGAGCGCGTCGAGGGAGCGGATCACCGCGAGGGCGCTGTCCCGCTTGCCGGCCCGCAGGTCGTTCTCCGTGTACCGCCGGAACTCCGCGGAGTGCGCCCGCTGCTCCTCGGCGTCCCGGGGCGAGGCGGGCTGCTCGGGGTCGCTGTAGGCGTCCGGGAAGAGCCGCCGCAGCACCGGGTCGGTGGGCGGCTCGCTCGGGCCCTCCGCGAACAGCTCGGCGAGCGGGTCGTCGGGGGTGTCCTCGGCGGGGCCGGGGCCGATGAGCTCCAGGAGCTGGACGGCCAGCGACCGGATGATGGAGATCTCGACGTCGTCGAGGGCGACGGCCGCGCCGCCGCCGGGGAGCGGTTCGAAGGTTCCGGGCATGAACGCCTTTTCACTGCTGGGCGGGGAGCTGGCTACTTGCGGTCCTGCTGGAGGGTGGCCCACAGGCCGTAGCCGTGCATGGCCTGCACGTCGCGTTCCATCTCCTCGCGGCTGCCGCTGGAGACGACCGCCCGGCCCTTGTGGTGGACGTCGAGCATGAGCTTGGTGGCCTTGTCCTTGGAGTAGCCGAAGTACGACTGGAAGACGTACGTCACATAGCTCATGAGGTTGACCGGGTCGTTGTGGACGATGGTGACCCACGGGACATCCGGCTCGGGTACGGCGAAGACCTCCTCCGCCGACTCGGTGCGTTCGATCTCCAGGGGCGCGGGTGACGTCACACTGCCCATGCTGCCACCCGAGGGGGGTGGTCGCACAAACGGGCCTGGCCGCAAGGCGATCGCGTCACGCGGGACCGCAATCGTCAGATTGACGAAATGGGGGTACGCTCCTCACCATGAACACAGCGGACCTTGGGCTGCCGGTGGATGTTCCGTCGACCGCGCTCTTCACGGACCAGTACGAGCTGACGATGCTGCGGGCCGCTCTGGAGGCGGGCACGGCCGAGCGGCGGAGCGTGTTCGAGGTCTTCACCCGGCGGCTGCCGAACGGGCGCCGCTACGGCGTCGTGGGCGGCACCGGACGGGTGCTGGACGCGGTGGAGAACTTCCGCTTCGACCCGGCGGTGCTGAGCTTCCTGCGCGAGCGGGAGATCGTCGACGAGGAGACCCTGGAGTGGCTGGCCGGCTACCGGTTCCGCGGCGACATCTGGGGCTACCCCGAGGGCGAGGTGTACTTCCCGGGCTCGCCGATCATGCGGGTGGAGGGCACCTTCGCCGAGTGCGTGCTGCTGGAGACCGTGATCCTGTCGATCCTCAACCACGACTCCGCGATCGCCGCGGCCGCCTCGCGCATGTCGGCGGCCGCCGGTGACCGGCCGCTGATCGAGATGGGCGCCCGGCGCACCCACGAGCTGGCGGCGGTGGCGGCTTCCCGGGCCGCGTACGTCGGCGGGTTCGCCACCACCTCCGACCTGGCGGCGGGCTTCCGCTACGGCATCCCGACCGTCGGCACCTCCGCGCACGCCTTCACCCTGCTGCACGACAGCGAGCGGGACGCCTTCCAGGCCCAGGTGAACACGCTGGGCCGGGGCACCACCCTGCTGGTGGACACCTACGACGTCGCCGAGGCGGTCCGCACGGCCGTCGAGGTCGCGGGGACCGAGCTGGGCGCGGTGCGGATCGACTCCGGCGACCTGCTGCTGGTGGCGCACCGGGTACGCCAGCAGCTCGACGAGCTGGGCGCGAGAGACACGAAGATCGTCGTGACCTCGGACCTGGACGAGTACGCGATCGCCTCGCTGGCGGCGGCACCGGTGGACGCGTACGGCGTGGGTACGCAGCTGGTGACCGGCTCCGGCCACCCGACCTCCTCCATGGTCTACAAGCTGGTCGCGCGGGCCGAGTCCACCGACCCGAAGGCACCGCTGGTGCCGGTGGCGAAGAAGTCCACCGGCGGCAAGACGTCGGTGGGGGGACGCAAGTGGGCCGCGCGGCGGCTGGACTCCTACGGGGTCGCCGAGGCCGAGGTGCTCGGCACCGGGCCGGTGCCGGCCGCGCTCGCGGACCGGCAGCTGCTGGTGGAGCTGGTCAAGGGAGGCGAGGTGGTGGCACGTGAGCCCCTGGACGCGGCGCGCGAGCGGCACACGAAGGCGCGCGCGGGTCTCCCGATGTCGGCCACGCAGCTCTCACGCGGGGAGCCCGTCCTTCCCACGGAGTACCTGCACGAGAGCTCGGGTAGCTAGGGGGTGTGCCGTGATGCGCCGACCCGATCCCCCTCCCGTCCGCTCCCCCTTGTCAATAGGCTCGGTGGTTCACCGGCCGGGCTTGCCGACCTCTTAGCCGAAGGACACCGACCATGCGCCGCGCCTTGATCGTCGTCGATGTGCAGAACGACTTCTGCGAGGGGGGCAGCCTCGCGGTGTCCGGCGGTGCCGATGTGGCCGCCGCCGTCACCGAGCTGATCGGACAGGCGGCCGGGTCCGGCTACCAGCACGTCGTGGCCACCCGCGACCACCACATCGCCCCCGGCGGCCACTTCTCCACGAACCCGGACTACGCCCGCTCCTGGCCCGCGCACTGCGTGGCCGGCACCGAGGGCGTCGGCTTCCACCCGAACTTCGCCCCGGCCGTCGCCTCCGGCTCGGTCGACGCCGTCTTCGACAAGGGGGCGTACTCGGCGGCGTACAGCGGATTCGAGGGTGCGGACGAGAACGGCACGCCGCTGGCCGACTGGCTGCGCTCCCGCGACGTCACCGAGGTCGACGTGGTGGGCATCGCCACGGACCACTGCGTACGCGCCACGGCGCTGGACGCCGCCCGGGAGGGTTTCCGTACGCAGGTCCTGCTGGACCTGACGGCCGGGGTGGCCCAGGAGAGCACCGAGCGGGCCCTGGAGGAGCTGCGCGAGGCGGGCGTGGAGCTGTCGGGCAAGCCGGTCGTGCAGTAGCCGAGCGGCTCCCGGCGCGCATCGCGCGTCAGGTCTGGGCCGTCGGGCGCCTGAGGAGGGCCCGGATCGGGCGCCACAGCTCCTGGACCAGCTCCGGGCTGGACGCGACACCGTTGTCAGGGGCGGTGCGCCATATCAGGCCGTCGGGGTGGTGCAGGACCGCGGTGATCTCGTCCGGGGTCGGCGGGGCCGCGTTGCCGCGCAGGTAGACCGACCGCAGACCGAGGTTGCGGAGCCTGGTCAGGGCCCGGGCGCGGTTCACGGAGTGGACGAGGACGCGGACGGCGCCGGGGCCGTCGACGGCGGGGCTGGGCAGGTTCAGTGCCACCACCACCGTGCCGTTCGGCAGCTTGCAGAAGCCTCCTGCGGCCATGCGCTCATCCCCCCGTGTCGGTCGGTGTCAATAAGAGAGCCACAGGACGCACCTAAACACGGATCGGCGGCGACCCGCCAGTGGGTCACCGCCGAACACACTCTGACCTGCAAGGATGCGGATTACCTACCCGCGGCGCCGACCTCCAGCTCGATCGTCGAGCCGTCCTTGGCCTCCTTGAGGATCTTGATCTTCGTGTTGGTGTCAGTGATCTTGACACCCGCGGTCGGGTTCGACTCGTCGTAGTAGTCGTTCCTCCGGTCGTTGAAGACCGAGACGCCCTTCGAGCCCGGGATGTACTTCGCCACGTCCGCCTTGTGCAGCGTCATGCCGTCGGTGCGGTAGAGGCTGAACGGCGAGTCGTAGGACTGGATGCGGTTGCGCATCAGGGTTCCGTCGGCCCACTTCAGCGCGTCCGGGTGCGAGTCGATCGGCAGGACCAGACCGGTGCCCTTGTGCTGGCTGGTGTTGTTGTCGACCTGGGAGGTGTCCCACTTCCAGATCAACAGGCCGTTCTGGTACGCGTAGTGCTCCACCCAGTCCGGGCGCGCGGTGAAGCCGAAGTTGTACGGGCCGGTCTTCAGCGTCTTGTCGTACGACACGTACTGCCGGTTCTCGGCGATGTAGTACTGCGCGTAGTCCTTGGTGAAGGACGCGCCGATGCGGGAGAAGCCGTTCTTCTTCCACGCCTCGTCCGCGGTCTCGGCGTTGTCGGAGAAGACGGTCGCGCCGTCGGCCGTCACCGTGATCGCGTCGGCCGCGAAGCCCTTCTGGGCCACGCCGCCGTCGGTCTGGTAGCGGAAGCGGAGGTCGATCTTCTTGCCGGCGTAGGCGTCCAGCGGGAAGGCGAGCTTCTTGTAGCCGTCGACCGTGCCGGTCAGGACCGGCTTGTCGCCGGCGTCGCGCTGGATCGGCTGGCCGTCCACCGTGCCGTCGACAGCGGTCCAGTTGGCGCCGCCGTCGGTCGAGACCTCGGTGTAGAGGAAGTCGTAGTTGGCCTCGATGTCGTACCAGCCGTCGAGGGTCAGCTGCGCCTTCGACTTGCCGGTCAGGTCGACCGAACGGGTCAGGGTGTTCTTGAGGTTGTCACCGCTGCCGCTCCACCACTGGGTCTTGCCCTCGGCGGGGGTGACGACCTCGGTGGTGACCGCCTTCTTGGGGAGGTCGACGACCAGAGCCTGCTTGTGCTTGGTGTTGTACTCGGCGAGGCCCAGCTTGTGCCAGGAGCTGACGCCGGCCTTGGCCTTGTCGAAGTTCAGCCAGCCGAGCTGCATCTTGTCCCAGGCGGTCATGTCGCCGGGCAGGTCGCCGATCTCGTTCTTGCCCTTGCCGAGCCAGGAGCCGGAGGACATCAGGGTCCAGAATCCGGTGGAGTTCTCGCCGCCGGAGGTGTCGTAGTGGTCCGGCAGGCCGAGGTCGTGGCCGTACTCGTGGGCGTAGACGCCGAGTCCGCCGTTCTCCGGCTGGACGGTGTAGTCGCCGACCCAGATGCCGGTGGAGCCGATCTGCGCGCCGCCGAGCTTGTTCTGCTCGGGGCCGCTGGCGCCGGCGTCGGTGCCGAAGGCGTACCAGCGGTGGGCCCAGATCGCGTCGGTGCCCTGGGCGCCGCCGCCCGCGGACTCGTCCTCGCCGGCGTGCACGATCTGGAAGTGGTCTATGTAGCCGTCGGGCTCGTTGAAGTCGCCGTCGCCGTCGAAGTCGTAGCGGTCCCACTCGTCGAAGCGGGCGACGTCCGCCTTGATCTGCGCGTCGGTGCGGCCGGCCGCCTTCTGCTGCGCGACCCAGGCGTTCAGACCGTCGCTGACGACGTTCCACACGCTGGAGCAGTTGGTGTCACCGCAGGCGTTGTTGCCGTAACGGGCCTCGTTGTAGGGGACCTTGACCCAGTCGGAGACCTCGCCGTCGACGGAGTAGCGGCCCGAGGACTGCTTCTCGTAGTAGGTCTTGACCGAGTCGACGCCCTTGCCGTGACCGAAGTACAGGTCCTGGAAGTACTCCCGGTCGTAGTCCGCCCTCCACGCCGTGGAGTTGTCCTTCTTGCGGTCCGGCTTGGCTATGGTGTTGTGCAGGGGGCCGGGGGTGCCGCCGTAGCGACTGTCGACCTTGTCCCCGAACTCGACCAGGATCGTGAAGATCTTGTCGGTCTTCTCGCGGCCTAGCTCGACGTACTTGGCGTCGCCCTTCTTGCTCTTGAGCTGGACGACCTTCGAGCCGTCGCGGTTCTTGACCTTGCTCTTGCCCGATATGACCTGCTTGAGGGCTTCCTGGCGCTGAGCGTCCTGCGTCTTGCTCAGCGGGCCTTCGAGATCGTGCTCGTCGTGGTGACGGTCCGCCGGGTCATGCCGGTCCACGGTGGTGGACCGGGGGGCCGAGGCGTCGTCGGCCACCGCGTACGTCGTTGCGGTGGTGGTGGCCGCCGCGAGCGCCACGCTTATGGCGGCCGCTCTGAACGTCCAGGGTCTACTGGTCACTTGAGATCCTCCCCCGCGTTCGGGCGCGCGGCAGGCAGGGTCCCGGTCATGGAAATCCGCGCGCGCGTGATCAACGCGTGTAGTCAAGTGACGTCATTTGACTAGAGGTTTAGAAGAAAAGACAGACCTTGACTTGCACAAGTCAAGTGCACTATGCGGAGGCAATGTTCGTTTTACGGACAACCAAACAGTTGTCTCCCGGCCCTCCCCGCCGGCCGTGCGGGCGCGTGCACATGTCCACTAGGTGGACGTCATGACTCCGTGCGCCCCCTGTGCACCGCCCTTGTTGATTAGGTCACGCTTACCGCCGGTTCCGGTCGGGCACCCTGGCGGTGAGAATGTCGGTTGGCGGAACGCCCGGAAGCCGGCGTGAAGCCGGGCCGACACCCCCCGTGGACCCCCACTTTCGAGGACATGATGGCCATGCCCCGTCCGACTGCCGCACAGCTCGCCTACGGTTCGTGCACCGTGATCTTCTCGACCCTCGCCATGCTGCTGCTGTCTCAGACGAGTTCGGGTGCGGGGATCGCGGTCATCTGCGTCGCGGCGCTCGCCCTCGGACTGCTGGTCGCCATGACGGTGCCGCTGCCCGGGAAGCGCCCGGCCACGGTGGAACAGCCCGCGCCCCAGGCGCCGCTGCGGGCCTCGGTCCCGGCACCGGCCCCGGAGCCGGTACGCGAACGGGCGGCCTCCTGACCGCCCGTCGCGCTCCAGTCGATTCTTCCGCGCCTCACTGCTTCGTGCTGACCACCACCGTTTTCGCCGCCTTGTCGTGCAGGCCCTGCTTGTAGGGCCGGTCGAAGTAGCTCCAGCCGCCGCAGATCGCGGTCCAGACACAGGCGCAGCAGAAGGCGAACGGGATCCACAGCACCGCGGCGCGTGCCAGCGCGTTCTGCACGGAGGGCGTCGCCCCGTTGTCCAGGTTGGCCACCCGCATGTGCAGCAGCTTCTTGCCGAGGGTCTGGCCGGTCCGCGCGGTCAGGACGGTGTCGTAGGCGATGTAGAGGACGGCGGCGACCGCCGCCTGCCAGAACGACTTGCTGATCTCGATGCGGTCGCTGTCCACGTCGTACTCGTTGACGCCGAAGCCCCACGTGATCAGCCAGACGACGGCACCCACCAGGATCATGTCGATGATGCGCGCGAGCGTGCGCATGGCGCTGTCGCCGAGCGGGGGCATACCGGCGAGCGGGTCGGTGGGGTAGGGGCCGCCGCCGTACGGGTCACCGCCGTAGGGGCCACCGCCGGGACCGCCCGGGCCGCTCGGACCGCCCGGACCGCCCGGACCACCCGCGCCGCCGCCCCCGTACGGCGGGGGCTCGCTGCCGGGGGGCGGGCCCGTGCCCTCAGCGGGCGGCTCGTCCGGGGGGCGCTTCCGGAACGGGTCGTCGTCCGGTGGCTGCTGACCGGAGCCGGGGGGCGGTTCACTGCTCATGGCCCGAGTCGACCGCGAACCACCGGTCTCCGCACCCGGCGGACAGCCGTCCGAGGGAGCCCGGCCCGCTCAGTCGGCTCAGCCCGTCAGCCCGTTCAGCCCGTCAGCCCGCTCAGCCCGTCCGCCCGTTCAGCCCGTTCAGCCCGCGACGAAGGTGTGGGCCGCCTTGTCGTGCCAGCACTGGCGCCACGGCCGGTCGAAGAGGCACCAGGCGACGCCGACGATCCCGACGACGAGGAGCCCGGGCACGCTGTACACCAACCAGCGGCGCAGGGCCGCGCCGAACTCCGGTGAGTCGTGGGCCTCGATGTCGCGCACCTCCAGACCCATCAGCTTCTTGCCGAGGGTGCGGCCCCACTTGGCGGTGGGCAACACCTCGCACAGGATCCCGGCGAGCAGCAGGACGGCCAGGATGATGCCGAGGTAGATCGAGGTCGTGCCGTCGAGCAGCCAGACCGTGACGGTCTCGCCGGAGAGCTTGGCCGCGTCGATCTTCTCGTTGACGTGGTCGATCGCCTTGGTGCCGAGCGGCACGGCGGCCGCGGCGGTGAGGGCGGCGAGGACGACGGTGTCCAGCAGCCGGGCGGCCAGCCGCTTGCCCAGTCCCGCGGGGCGGGCCTCGGCCTGGCGCCGGGCGGCCGCCTGGAACACGTCCTCGACCGGCGGCTTCCAGGGCGCTACGGGCTGCTCGTCTCCTCCACCGGCTCCGGCGAGCCGGTGCACCTGCTGCGCCCAGGAGGACTGACCGCCGCCCGGGCCCGCGCTGAGGGGAGTACCGGAGGAGGCGGCGGCACCGGGCTGGGCGCTGCCGGGTCCCGCGGACTGCGGTGGGACGGTGGGGGCCGCCTGGGGGCCGGACAGCGCGCCCGGGGCGGCGCCGGAGGCCTGTGCGGCGGCGCTCCCGGCTCCCACCTGCGCGGCGGAGGCCCGGGCGGCGGCGGCCTTCCCTGCGCCGAAGCCGGGTCCCGAGGAGCCGCTTCCGGAACCGGTCGGCCCGGCCTGCGGGCCGAAGGCGGGTCCCGACGCGGCCGGGCCGAAGGCGGACGCCGCCGCACCGCTGCCCGAGCCCGCCGGCCCGAAGCCGGAACCGGCGCCGGCCGCACCGCCTTGCCCGCCGAAGGGGGACGCCGCTTGGTCGCCGCCGGACCCTGCCGGTCCGAAACCGGCGCCCGCGGCCCCGGCTTGAGCACCTTGACCGCCCTGCGGGCCTTGCATGCCCTGAAGACTTTGCGCGCCCTGTACGCCCTGCACACCCTGCACGCCTTGCGCGCCCTGCACGCCGAAACCGGAGGCCGCCGGGCCGCTCGAGCCCGCCGGCCCGAAGCCGGACCCGTCGGCGTTGCCGCCGGAGCCAACGGAGACGCCGCCCGGGCCCGCCGCCCCACGGCCCGGACCGTCCTGTCCCCCGGCCGGTTTCGAACCACCGCCGCCCGGGCCCGTGCGCGAGGACACAGCGCGGAACGTCATCGTGCCGTCGTCGGGAGCCTCGGCGGCGGCCCCTCCCCCGGCCTGCCCCGTCGGACGGCGGAACACGAACGTGCCGCCCCCCGCCGCGGAGTTCGCCTCCCGGCCGGCCGGTGGGGTGTTCGCCGTGCCGTCGGTACGGGCGGACTCTCCCTCGGGCCGCTGGTCGGCGCGCGCCACCCTCGGGTCGCCGCCCGGCGCACCCTGCGGCGCGCCCCACGAGACCCGGCGGTCCTGGTCGCCGCCGAAGCCGGACTGGCGGGAGCGGTCGGCGCCCCAGGCGGAGGCCGGTTCGGGACGGCTGCCGTGCTGCGCGTCGGCGGCGGACGGCTCCTCGACCGGGTCTTCGTCGAAGAAGTGCGGGCCGGTCTCCTCGACCGAGGCGGCGGCGCCGGACTGCCCCGCCCCCGCTCCGGGCGGCGGTGCGAGCGACTCGCCGTCCTTGGGCGCCGGACGGCTGGTGCCCGGCACCCAGGAGGATCCGTTCCAGTACCGGACATATCCAGGAATGGACGGGTCCGGGTAATACCCTTCGCGGGGCCTGTCGTCACCGGGGGCCGGGGTTGGGGCGCTCATGTCCGTCGTCCCGTATCTGCTCGGGGGCCAAATGGGGGCCTCCACATCTATCAGACGAGCGCAAGCCCCACCGCCGCTCCCACCGGACCCGCCCCTTTCGAGCACCGATGTGCTACGCACCGTGCCGCTCCGGGGGTCCCCTGCGAAGAAACTTCCGGCAAGCCGCGTAATGCCCCGGCCGCGGCCCGCTCTCTCCTTCGACCGGCCCTCGCGGGCAGCCGTCTGGAGAAGGGAACACCGCCATGCACACCGTGGTGGAGCGGGAACTGGAGCTGAAACTCGTCCTGTCGCCGGAGCGCAGGGTCCCGGTGCCGGCCCGGCTCGGGTACCTCACCGACGACCCCTACGCCGTCCACGTCACCTTCCACATCGACACCGAGCACCCCGTGTACTGGACGTTCGCCCGGGACCTGCTGGTGGAGGGCGTGTTCCGGCCGTGCGGGCAGGGGGACGTGCGGGTGTGGCCGACGAAGAGCGAGGGGCGCTGCGTGGTGCTGATGGCGCTGAGTTCACCCGACGGGGACGCCCTGCTGGAGGCCCCGGCGGCGGCGCTGTCGGCCTGGCTGGAGCGGACGCTGCGGGTGGTGCCGCCGGGGACGGAGGACGAACAGCTGGGCCTCGACGACGAACTGGCCCAGTTGCTCGCCCAGTGAGGGCCCGGGACTCAGAAGAGCTTGCCCGGGTTCAGGATGTTCAGCGGGTCGAAGGCCTGCTTGACGGCCCGCTGCATCTCCATGCCCACGGGGCCGATCTCGCGCGCCAGCCACTCCTTCTTCAGGACGCCGACGCCGTGCTCGCCGGTGATGGTGCCGCCGAGTTCCAGGCCGAGGGCCATGATCTCGTCGAAGGACTCGCGGGCGCGCCGGGACTCGTCGGGGTCCGCCGGGTCGAAACAGACCGTCGGGTGGGTGTTGCCGTCGCCCGCATGGGCGACGACACCGATGGTGAGCTGGTACTTCTCGGCGATCCGGTCGACCCCGTCGAGCATCTGGGCGAGCCGGGAGCGGGGCACGCACACGTCGTCGATCATCGTCACGCCCTTGACCGCCTCCAGCGCGGTGAGCGACAACCGCCGCGCCTGGAGGAGCAGTTCGGACTCCGTAGCATCGTCGGCGGGGACGACCTGGGTGGCCCCGGCCGCCTCGCACAGGGCGCCGACGGCAGCGAGGTCGGCAGTGGGGGCGGTGGTGTCGAACGCGGCCAGGAGCAGCGCCTCGGTGCTCTCGGGGAGGCCCATCTGCGCCATGTCGTTGACGGCCTTGACCGTCGTACGGTCCATGAGTTCGAGGAGTGACGGCACATGGCCGCCCTCCATGATCCGGCAGACGGCGTCGCAGGCCGCGGCGGCGGAGGCGAACTCGGCGGCCAGCACCAGCTGCTCGGGCGGCTTGGGACGCAGTCCGAGGACGGCCCGTACGACGATGCCGAGCGAGCCCTCGGAGCCGACGAACAGCCGGGTCAGGTCGTAGCCGGCGACGCCCTTGGCGGTGCGGCGGCCGGTGGACATCAGCCGCCCGTCGGCGAGCACCACGTCCAGTCCGAGCACGTACTCGGCGGTGACCCCGTACTTCACGCAGCACAGGCCGCCGGAGGCCGTGCCGATGTTGCCGCCGATGGTGCACATCTCCCAACTGGAGGGATCCGGCGGGTAGTACAGGCCGTGCTCGCCGACGGCCCGGGACAGGGCGGCGTTGATCACACCTGGTTCGCAGACGGCGATGCGGTCGACCGGGTTGATCTCCAGGATCCGGTCCATCTTCGTCAGGGACAGCACGATGCAGCCCTCGGAGGCGTTGGCGGCGCCGGACAGTCCGGTGCGGGCGCCCTGGGGGACGACGGGGACGCGCAGGGCGGTGGCGGTGCGCATCACGTGCTGGACCTGTTCGGTCGTGCGGGGCAGCACGACGACGGCCGGGGTGCCGGCCGGGCAGAAGCTCGCCATGTCGTTGGCGTAGGAGGCCGTGACGTCGGGGTCGGTGAGGACCGCTTCGGCCGGGAGGCCGCTGAGCAGCAGGTCCACGAGGTCGCCGGTCGCTGCGGTGTCCTCGGAGCTGGGCGCTTCGATACGGCTCATGATCACAGGTTCGCACCCGGGGCCATCGGTGTGAACCCCGTCGGCGGCAGCCTTCGCCTGCCCGGGTGGGGTCGTCGTGCTGACGCACAGTGAGCGCCATGGAGAACAAGCAGGAAGGTCCGGTGCGGCGGGAGAGAAGCCTGGGACGCCGCCGGGTGCTGATCGCCTCCGTCGCGGGGTGTGCCGTGCTGGGCGGGGTGCTGGTGCTGCTGCCGCGGTCCGCCGGGCCGGCTCCGCCGTCGCCGGGGGCGCCGGCGAGGGAGGCGGTCGGCGGCGGGGTGCCGGCCGCGCTGCCCGGTCTGGAGGAGCTGATCGAGGAGCGGCGGGAGGCCGTGCGGACGCGCCCGCGGGACGCGACGTCCTGGGCGGTGCTCGGGGCGGCCTACGTGGAGCGGGGGCGGCGTCTGTCCGACCCGGCGTCCTACCCGCGGGCGGAGAAGGCGCTGCGCACGTCGCTGTCGGTGCGGCCGGAGCGCAACACCCCGGCCCTGGCGGGGCTCGCCGCGCTGGCGAACGCCCGCCGGGACTTCCGGGCGGCGCGCCGGTGGGGTGAGGCGGCGCTGAAGCTGGAGCCGCGGCGGTGGACGACGTATCCGCTGCTCATCGACGCCTACAGCGGGCTCGGCGAGTACAAGGCGGCCAAGCGGACGCTGGACCGGCTGACCGGGCTGCGCTCCGGGCCCGCCGTGCTGGCGCGGGCCGCGGCCGTGTACCGGGACCGGGGTTGGCGGGAGGACGCGGCGGCCTCGCTGGCGGACGCGGCGGCGGGCGCGCGGGTCCCCGTCGAGCGGGCCGCCTATCTGGAGCGGGCCGGGCAACTGGCGTTCGAACGCGGGGATCCGGACGTCGCGCTGCGGCACTTCCGGGAAGCGGTCCGCCTCGACCCCGACCAGTGGGCCGCGCGGGCCGGGCAGGGCCGGACCCTGGCGGCCCTCGGCCGGACGACGCAGGCCCTCAACGCCTACCGGGCGGCTCTCGCCGCGCAGCCGTGCCCGCAGTACGCCTTGGAGCTGGGCGAGTTGTACGAATCGCTGGGCATGCCGGAAGCGGCCCGGGTGCGGTACGGCGTGCTGCGGGAGCGGGTGCGGCGCGCTGCCGCGGGCGGGGCCGACGAGGAGTTGGTGCTGGGCCGTTTCGAGGCCGACCACGGCGATCCGAAGGCGGCGGTGCGCCGGTTGCGGGCGGAGTGGAAACGCCAGCCGGGCACGGCGGTCGCCGACGCGCTGGGCTGGGCCCTGTACCGGGCCGGGGAACCGGCGCAGGCCCTGCGCTTCGCGCTGACGGCGACGGCCACCGAGCCCGGGGGCGGGGCGCTCGACGCGGCGTCCATGTACCACCGGGGCATGATCGAGCGATCCCTGAAGCGCTACGGCGCGGCCCGCCGGCACCTGACGGAGGCCCTGCGCATCAACCCCCACTTCTCCCCCCTGCACGCACCAGCGGCACGGGCGGCGCTCGACGCGCTGGGCGAGCCGCCGGACGAGGGGGTGCCGGTGATGGACGACGGGGCGGGGTAGCCGGGTACGGCCGGGGCATACCGTCGCGACCGGTCCGCCCGCCCGGCGAGGCACGGGCCCGCGTGGGGCGGCGCCCCGGGCGTGCAGGTGCCCCGTGACACCCGCACGCCCGCGATCGTCGGCGGCTACAGGTTGCCGCGGCGCTCCTGCTCGCGTTCGATCGCCTCGAACAGGGCCTTGAAGTTGCCCTTGCCGAAGCCCATCGAGCCGTGGCGTTCGATGATCTCGAAGAAGACGGTCGGGCGGTCCTGGACCGGCTTGGTGAAGATCTGCAGCAGGTAGCCGTCCTCGTCGCGGTCGGCGAGGATCTTCAGTTCGCGCAGGGTGTCGATCGGGACGCGGGTCTCACCGACCCACTCCCCCAGGGTGTCGTAGTACGAGTCGGGCGTGTTGAGGAACTCGACGCCGGCCGCCCGCATCGTACGGACCGTCTGCACGATGTCGTTCGTGTTGAGCGCGATGTGCTGCACGCCCGCGCCGCCGTAGAACTCCAGGTACTCGTCGATCTGGGACTTCTTCTTGGCGATGGCCGGCTCGTTGATCGGGAACTTGACCTTGAGCGTGCCGTCGGCGACGACCTTGGACATCAGCGCGCTGTACTCGGTGGCGATGTCGTCGCCCACGAACTCCTTCATGTTCGTGAAGCCCATGACCTTGTTGTAGAAGCCGACCCACTCGTTCATCCTGCCGAGCTCGACGTTGCCGACGCAGTGGTCGATCGCCTGGAAGGTGCGCTGCGCGGGCGGCTCGACCATGGGCTTGGCCGCGACGAAGCCGGGCAGGTACGGGCCGTCGTAGCCGGAGCGCTCGACGAGGGTGTGGCGGGTCTCGCCGTACGTGGCGATGGCGGCCAGCACGACCGTGCCGTGCTCGTCCTTCTGCTCGTACGGCTCGGCGACCGAGCGGGCGCCGTGCTCCAGGGCGTAGGCGTAGGCGGCGCGCGCGTCCGGGACCTCGATGGCGAGGTCGACGACGCCGTCGCCGTGCTCGGCCACGTGCTTGGCGAGGAAGTGGCCCCAGTCGCTCGTGGGTTTGATGACCGAGGTGAGGACGAAGCGGGCGGAGCCGTTCTCCAGGACGTACGCAGCGGTCTCGCGGCTGCCGTTCTCCGGTCCGGAGTAGGCGACCAGCTTCATGCCGAAGGCGGTGGAGTAGTAGTGCGCCGCCTGCTTGGCGTTGCCCACGGCGAAGACGACCGCGTCCATTCCCTTGACCGGGAAGGGGTCGGCCTGCCGGGCGGTGTCGGGAGTGTGGTGTGTGGTCTGCGTCATAGCCGCAGGGTCTCCCCGCTCGGCAAGGTGCGCAATAGTTTCTGTTTCGACTGGGCAATCTGTTCAGCAATACGGCCGTATCATCGGCCTTTCTGTACATGATGACCATGCCGGGAGGCTGCCGTGGCGATCGATCATCTGGACGGCCGGATCATCCTGCTGCTCGCGAGGGAGCCGCGGATCGGGGTGCTGGAGATGTCCCGGCGGCTCGGGGTGGCCCGGGGCACCGCGCAGGCCCGGCTGGACCGGCTTCAGTCGAACGGAGTCATCCGCGGATTCGGCCCCGAAGTCGATCCGGCCGCGCTCGGCTACCCCGTCACGGCGTTCGCCACGCTGCAGATCCGGCAGGGTCAAGGGCCCGACGTCCGCGCTCACTTGGCGACCGTGCCGGAGGTGCTGGAGCTGCACACCACCACCGGCAGCGGAGACATGATGTGCCGGCTCGTGGCCCGCTCCAACGCCGATCTCCAGCGTGTGATCGACCGGGTCGTCGGTTTTGATGGCATCGTCCGGGCCTCGACGGCGATCGTCATGGAAAACCCCGTTCCACTGCGGATCATCCCGCTCGTGGAGCAGGCCGCGGAGGAGACCTGACGTGTAGGGGTGAGCGCGTGTGAACTTCTGGGAGTACCTGGTCAACCGGCACCAGCAACTGCTCACGGACGCCTACCAGCACGCGAGCGCCGTCTTTCAGTGCATGGTCGTGGCGACCGTGCTCGGGGTGCTGATCGCCGTCGCCAGCTACCGCAGCGAGTGGGCCGGGAACCTCGCGACCACCACCACCGCCACGATCCTGACCGTGCCGGCGCTCGCCCTGATCGGTCTGCTCATCCCCCTCGTGGGCCTCGGCGTGCCGCCCACGGTGGTCGCGCTGACGCTGTACGGGCTGCTGCCGGTCGTGCGCAACGCGATCGTCGGGCTGCGCGGGGTCGACCCGACGCTGGTGGACGCGGCCACGGGCATCGGGATGTCCCGGCCGGCCCGACTGCTGCGGGTCGAGCTGCCGCTGGCCTGGCCGCCGATCCTGACCGGGATCCGGGTCTCCACCCAGATGCTGATGGGCATCGCGGCCATCGCCGCCTACGCCTCCGGCCCCGGTCTCGGCAACGTCATCTTCCGCGGCCTCGCCTCGCTGGGCAGTGCCAACGCGCTCAACCAGGTCCTCGCGGGCACGCTCGGCATCATCGTCCTGGCCCTGCTGTTCGACGCCGCGTACGTCCTGATCGGACGGCTGACCATCCCCAGGGGGATCCGTGCCTGAGACCGGCGACCACGGCGCCTCCATCGAGCTGGAGAACCTGACCAAGCACTACCCCGGCAGTCCGCAGCCGGCCGTGGACAACGTGAGCTTGGAGATCAAGGCGGGCGAGGTCGTCGTCCTCGTCGGCCCCTCGGGCTGCGGGAAGTCGACCCTGCTGAAGATGATCAACCGCCTGATCGAGCCGACCGGCGGCCGCATCCGCATCGGCGGCGAGGACGTCACCGACATGGACCCGGTCAAGCTGCGCCGCAAGGTCGGCTACGCCATCCAGTCCGCCGGGCTCTTCCCGCACATGACGGTCGCGCAGAACATCGGGATCGTCCCGAAGATGATCGGCTGGTCGAAGCCGCGGATCCGGGAGCGCACCGAGGAGCTCCTCGACCTGGTCGGCCTCGACCCCGCGGAGTTCGGGGGCCGCTACCCGCGCCAGCTCTCCGGCGGGCAGCAGCAGCGGGTGGGCGTGGCCCGGGCCCTGGCCGCCGATCCCCCGGTGCTGCTGATGGACGAGCCGTTCGGCGCGGTGGACCCGATCACCCGGGACCACCTCCAGGACGAGCTGATCCGGTTGCAGTACGAGCTGCACAAGACGATCGTCTTCGTCACCCATGACTTCGACGAGGCGATCAAGATCGGCGACCGGATCGCCGTGCTGCGCGAGCGGTCGCACATCGCGCAGTTCGACACCCCCGAGGCGATCCTGACGAACCCGGCGGACGACTTCGTGTCCGGTTTCGTGGGCGCCGGTGCGGCGCTGAAGCGGCTGAACCTGACCCGGGTACGGGACGTGGAGATCACCGACTATCCGACGGCCACGGTCGACGACCCGCTGCAGCAGATCTTCAACCTGCTGCGGACCAGCGGCAGCAACGAGATCCTGCTGCTCGACCGGCGCCGCCGCCCCTACAAGTGGCTGCGGCGCGGCGATCTGATGCGGGCCCGGGGCTCACTGGCCCGCGCCGGGACCCTGGTGCAGGCCACGGTCAGCCGGGACGCCACCCTGCGGGACGCGCTGGAGGCGGTGCTCACCGACAACGCGGGGCGGGTGGCGGTGACCGGACGGCGCGGCGAGTACACGGGCGTCGTCGACATGGAGACGCTCATCAACTCCGTGCACGAACTGCTGGAGGCCGACCGGCTCGACGCGATGGAGCACCAGCACGAACTGGACTCGCTGCGCGCCTCGCAGACGCACGCGGAGCAGGAGGGGGCCTCAGGCCCGGCAGGCGTGCACGGCCCGGGAGGAGAACGGTGACGGCCACAGAGGTCGAGGAGACCTCCGAGCCCGCGGAGGAGACCGAGGCGCCCCCACCCGAGCCCCGGCCGTCCCGCCTCACCTGGCAGAAGCTGACGTTCCTGCCGGTGGCCCTGATCGTCGTGCTGTTCGTCACCTGGCTCTGGTTCGCGCAGGCCGACCTGGACGCGCTCACCCGCAACGCGCTGTCGGGCGGCCAGGTCACCAAGGCGCTGTGGCAGCACATCCAGCTGACCGCGATCTCCACGTTCTTCGTGCTGATCATCGCGATCCCGCTGGGCATCCTGCTGACCCGCGGGGTGATGAGCCGGGCCACCCCGGTGGCGATGGCGTTCGCCAACATGGGTCAGGCGACCCCGGCGATCGGTCTGCTCGCCCTTCTGGTGATCTGGCTGGGCATCGGCCGCAGGGCCGCCCTGATCGGCATCATCATCTACGCCATCCTGCCGGTGCTCTCCAACACGATCACGGGCCTGAAGGCGAACGACCCGACCCTGCTGGAGGCGGCCCGCGGCATCGGCATGTCCCCCAGGGGGGTGCTGACCCGGGTCGAACTCCCGCTCGCGGTCCCGCTGATCCTGGCGGGCGTGCGCACCGCCCTCGTCCTGAACGTGGGTACGGCGACCCTGGCGGTGTTCGGCGGGGGCGGCGGCCTCGGCGTGCTGATCACGACCGGCATCACCAACCAGCGGATGCCGGTGCTGGTGCTGGGGTCGGTCCTCACGGTGGTGCTGGCGCTGCTGGTGGACTGGCTGGCGTCGCTCGCCGAACTGCTGCTGCGGCCGCGGGGGTTGCAGCAATGAGACGCTGTGGGTGCCTGGTGGTGGCGGGCCTGCTGGTCGCGGCGGCCGGCTGCGGCCTGACCAGCGGCTCTCCACTGACAGACGACGTGGAGCCGGGGTCCATCGGCCAGGGTGAGCCGCTGAAGGGCGCGCAGCTGACGGTGACGTCGAAGTCGTTCACCGAGCAGCTGATCCTCGGCTCGATCATGGGCATCGCCTTCGAGGCGGCCGGGGCGGACGTCATCGACCGCACGGGCATCCAGGGTTCCATCGGCAGCCGCGAGGCGGTCCGCAAGGGCGACGCGGACGCCGGCTACGAGTACACGGGCACGGCCTGGATCACGTACCTCGGGCACAGCAAGCCGATCACCGATCCGCAGGAGCAGTGGGAGGCGGTGAAGAAGGAGGACGCGGGCAACGGGCTGGTCTGGCTGCCGCCGTCGACGCTCGACAACACGTACGCGCTGGCGATGAACCAGGAGAACGCGAAGAAGTACGGCACGAAGACCATGTCGGACGTGGCGAAGCTGGCGAAGTCCGACCCGGGGGCCGTGAAGCTGTGCGTGGAGGTCGAGTTCGCGAACCGGGCGGACGGGCTGCCGGGCATGCAGAAGGCCTACGGCATGAACGTGCCGGCGCGGAACATCACGCAGATGGACACCGGGATCATCTACACGCAGACCGCGAAGGGCAACTGCACGTACGGGGAGGTGTTCACCACCGACGGGCGCATCAAGTCGATGAACCTGGTGGTGATGGACGACGACAAGAAGTTCTTCCCCAACTACAACGTCGCGCCGATGATCAACGCGAAGTCCCTCAAGGAGTGGCCGGCGATCGCGGAGGTCCTGAACCCGGTGACGGCGAAGCTGAACAACTCCGTGGCGCAGACGCTGAACGCGAAGGTGGACGTCGACGGCGAGGATCCCCACCAGGTGGCGCTGGACTGGCTGGTGCAGGAGGGGTTCGTCAAGGAGTGAGTTACAAAGAAGGCGTTGCAAAGGAAGCTTTGCAACGCTACCTTTGCATGCATGCCCGACGAACCGGCACCCCGCCTTCTCGACGCCCGCTCCCTGCGCGGCCTGGCCCATCCCCTGCGGATGCAGCTGCTGATCGCCCTGCGCCGCGGCGGGCCCGCGACCGCTTCCCGACTGGCCGAGAAACTGGGCGAGTCGAGCGGTGCGACCAGCTACCACCTACGGCAACTCGCCGCGCACGGCTTCGTCGCCGACGACCCGGAACGAGGCAAGGGACGGGAGCGCTGGTGGAAGGCGGTGGACCAAGGTGTGCAACTCGACGAGACCCTGATCAAGGACCCGGACCCGGCCGTGCGGGGAGCCGTCGCCCTCTTCCGGTACGAGCTCGCCAACGTGCACACCCGGGAAGTCGCGACCTGGCTCGGCAACACGAGTGAGTGGGGCGAGGAATGGGACGGTGCCACGGACCTCAGTGACTTCACCCTGCGACTCACTCCCGAACTCGCCCGTGAGCTGGTCGCCAGGATGCACGACCTCGTCCAGAGCTACCGTCCGCTGGCCGAGGGCGCCCCGGACGCCGAGACCGTACGCGTCCACACGCACGTCTTCCCCAGCCAGACGACGCCGTGAAAGGCCATCACCCATGCACCCGGACATCCACCTCGCCCTGCATCACGCCCGAGCCGCCGAACTCCGCGCCGAGGCCGGCCCCCGTCCGGCGTGCCGTCCCGACCTCCGTACGCGTCTGGGATGGGCCCTCGTGGAAGTGGGTTTAAGACTCGCAGCCCGGCCCGGAACGGCAACGGCCCACTAACAGCTCGGCACGGAGCCCTTCCCCGTCTCCAGGGCCACCAGTGAACTCACCGTGCTCTTCAGCGTGGTCACCGGAATGAGCCGCAGGCCCTTCGGCAGCTCGGCGCGGGCGTCGCCGCACTCCGCCTTGGGGACCAGGAACACCGTCGCGCCGTCCCGCTTCGCGGCCTGGGTCTTGAGGGCGACGCCTCCCACCGCACCGACCCGGCCGGCCGCGTCGATCGTGCCCGTGCCGGCGATGACCCGGCCGCCGGTGAGGTCCCCGCCGGTGCCGTCGCCGTCGAGCTTGTCGATGATCCCGAGGGAGAAGAGCAGCCCCGCACTGGGCCCGCCCACGTCCGCGAGCTTCAGACTGACCTTGATGTTCTTGTCGTCCAGGTCGAGGTACCCCAGCGCGGCCTGCGTCGCCGCGTCCTGGGACTCCTTCATCTGCTCCTCGTTGTGCCGCTCGATCTCCTTGACGTTGTCCCCGCTCGGGTAGACGGAGTCGCGCGGCATGACCGCCTGGTCGGTCCGGAACCAGCTGTCGATGACGTCGGGGAGCGAGACCCGGGTGTCCGGGGAGGTCGCCTCGATGGTGGTCATCCGCAGCTGACCCCGCGTGTCCCGGACCGGCGCACCCGAGATGGTGATCACCGGCGTGCCCTTGTTCTCGCCGAGCACGTTCGCCGTCAGCCCCGGCTGCGCCACCGAGAACGGCAGCGGCGCCAGCACCGCCGTCGCGAGCAGGGCCGCGACGGGCAGGGCGCAGACGGCGATGGCCTGGGGGCACGTGAGGCGAGAGAACACGGGATCAATCTAACGCGGGCGGAGGGCACGGCCGGGACCAGGGCGTCCGGGGCCCCTGCCCGGAGCCCGCCGGCCCTCAGCGCAGCGCCTCCGCGACCTCCCGGGCCGCGTCGACGACCCGCGGGCCGACCCGTTCCGGTACCGCCTCCGCCAGCATCACCACACCCACGCTGCCCTCGACGCCCGTCACGCCCAGCAGCGGCGCCGCCGCTCCCCAGGCGCCGGCCTCCAGCTCGCCGTGCGTCAGCATGTAGCCGGGGTCGGTCATCGGGTGCTGCCGGGCCGCGAGGATCGCCTTGCCGGCGGCGCCGCGGTCCAGGGGATGGCGGAACCCGGCGCGGTAGGCGACGTGATAGTCCGTCCAGGTCGGCTCCACGACGGCCACGGCCAGCGCGTCCGCCCCGTCGACCAGGGTCAGGTGCGCCGTCGCGCCGATGTCCTCGGCCAGTGACCGAAGCGCCGGCATCGCGGCCTCCCGTACGAGCGGGTGGACCTGCCGTCCCAGCCGCAGCACCCCGAGCCCGACGCGGGCACGTCCGCCGAGGTCACGGCGTATGAGGGCGTGCTGTTCCAGCGTGGCGAGCAACCGGTACACGACGGTCCGGTTCACGCCCAGCCGGACGGACAGTTCGGTCACGGTCAGCCCGTGGTCCGTGTCGGCGAGCAGCTTGAGGACACGCAGTCCCCGGTCGAGCGTCTGAGAGGTCTCCGCGGTCACGACGCCCACTCCTTAGTGGTGAGGTCGGCGGCCCCTCGGTCGGCGGATGCGTCACCGAGTCCCGTCGGCAACGCGCTTCAGAGGCCGCCGATCGGTCGGCGGCCCGGCCTGTCCGGACCGCGTCGCTTCACGGCTGCGCTCCGCGGCGGCGCTGCCACGGGGCGTGTGCGTAGCCGGACAGTAGCGAAGCAGGTTCGCTGAGCGGAAGGCTCCGTCCAGAATCCGGGCAGGGAGCGGGGTGTACTGCTCGAATTTGCGGCGGTATGAGCGTCCCCCATAGGGGCGCGGGGAACTGCGCGACCAGCCACACACAAGCCGCAGCCGATAGACCACGGGAGTTCACTTCATCCGCGTAGCCCACTCCTGCACCTTGGTGATCCTCTGCCGCAACTGCCCCGCCGTCGCCTCCGCCGCCGCAGGCCCCCCGCACACCCGCCGCAGCTCCGTGTGGATCACCCCGTGCGGCTTGCCGCTCTGGTGGACGTAGGCGCCGACCATCGTGTTGAGCTGCCGCCGCAGCTCCATCATCTCCTTGTGGGAGACCACCGGCCGCCGCTCGGCGGGCACTTCGAGCAGGTCGGCTTCCTCGTCCGGCTTCTTGCGGCTGTGCGCGATCTGGCGGGCCTGCCGCTTCTGGAGCAGCAGCTGCACCTGGTCGGGTTCGAGCAGCCCCGGGATGCCGAGGTAGTCCTGCTCCTCCTCGCTGCCCGGGTGGGCCTGCATGCCGAACTCGGCGCCGTTGTACATGACCCGGTCGAAGACGGCGTCGGACTCCAGCGCCTCGAAGGAGAACTGCTCCTGCTCGCCGGTGTCCTCGTCCTGCTCCCGGTTCGCCTCGTCCATCTCCTTCTCGGACTCGGCGTACGGGTCCTCCTCACCCTGCTTCTTGGGCTTGTCGAGGACGTGGTCGCGCTCGCGCTCCATCTCGTTGGCGAAGGAGAGCAGGTCGGGCACGGTCGGCAGGAACACGGAGGCGGTCTCGCCGCGCCGCCGGGACCGCACGAAACGCCCGACGGCCTGCGCGAAGAACAGGGGCGTCGAGATGGTGGTGGCGTACACCCCGACGGCCAGCCGCGGCACGTCGACGCCCTCGGACACCATCCGCACCGCGACCATCCAGCGGTCGTTGTTGCCGCTGAACTCGTCGATGTTCTTGGACGCGCCGGCGTCGTCGGACAGCACGAGGGTGGCCTTGCTGCCGGTGATCTCGCGGATCAGCTTGGCGTAGGCGCGGGCGGAGTCCTGGTCCGCGGCGATGACGAGCGCACCCGCGTCCGGGATGGCCTTGCGCACCTCGGTCAGCCGCTGGTCGGCGGCCCGCAGCACGGACGGCATCCACTCGCCGCGCGGGTCCAGCGCGGTCCGCCAGGCCTGGCTGATGGCGTCCTTGGTCATGGGCTCGCCGAGCCGGGCGGCGATCTCGTCACCGGCCTTGGTGCGCCAGCGCATGTTGCCGCTGTAGGAGAGGAAGATGACCGGCCGCACGACGTTGTCGGCGAGGGCATTGCCGTAGCCGTAGGTGTAGTCGGCGGCGGACCGCCGGATCCCGTCGTTCCCCTCCTCGTACGTCACGAAGGGGATGGGATTGGTGTCGGACCGGAAGGGCGTACCGGTCAGGGCGAGCCGCCGGGTCGCGGGCTCGAAGGCCTCGAGGCAGGCCTCACCCCAGGACTTGCTGTCACCGGCGTGGTGGATCTCGTCGAGGATGACGAGCGTCTTGCGCTGCTCGACACGGTTGCGGTGCAGCATCGGCCGGACGCCGACACCGGCGTACGTCACGGCGACTCCGTGGTACTCCCGGCTGAGCGGCCCGGCGCTGTACTCCGGGTCGAGCTTGATCCCTATCCGCGCGGCCGCTTCGGCCCACTGCTTCTTCAGGTGCTCGGTCGGGGCGACGACGGTCACCTGCTGCACGACGTGGTGGTGCAGCATCCAGGAGGCCAGCGTCAGCGCGAAGGTGGTCTTGCCGGCGCCGGGGGTGGCGACCGCGAGGAAGTCCCGCGGCTGTTCCTGGATGTACTTCTCCATCGCGCCCTGCTGCCAGGCACGCAGCTTGCTTGCGGTACCCCAGGGGGCGCGGCCGGGGAACGCCGGGGACAGGTGGTGCGAGGCGGAACTGGTGCCGGCGGTGGTAGTCACGGTCTCCGTTGGGGGTCGGGCGGCTCGTGCGAGGGAGCCTGACGGCTCGGCTACGTATGACAACCGGGCCACCCTACCGGCGCCCCGAGCGAGTCGACGCGCGGACCGGGCCGGGTCACCGGTGGGTGGGACCGACGTCACAGCAGTCCGGGGCGCGACGGCGAGCTGCTCCGCCGCGCTACGGCCGGTGTTCCCGCAGCCGGGTCGACACCCAGGCACCGACGAGGGCCACCGCCGCCATCGGCAGGAACACCGCGGTGAAGGCGGCCGGGTGGGAGCCGGAGGCGTGCGTGGCCGTGTGGGACACCGCGCCGCCGCCCAGCGCGGCGAAGGCGGCGCCGCCGACGGACAGCAGGACGACGTTGGAGAGGCCGTCGGAGATCTGCAGGGCGGCGGAGTTGGTGCCGGCCTCCTCGGGAGCGGAGAGCTTGAGCAGGAGCACGCTCGTGGAGGAGATCACGAGTCCCATCCCGAAGCAGCCGAAGGCCCAGGCGACGGCCAGGGTCCAGACGGGCACGGACTCGATCAGCACGCTCGGCGCGGCAGCGACGGCCGCGGCCACCAGCAGCATCCCGACCGTGGTCAGCCGCTCCCGGTACGGCTCCATCCGCGACCGCGACTGCACCCACGAACCCAGGGCCCACGTGACCCCGCCCGCGGCGAGCGAGAACCCGGCCAGCGTCGGACTGAGCCCGCGCTGCGTGACGAGCATCAGCGGCACGAACGACTCCGCGGCGATGAAGGACCCGGCGGCGACACCGCGCAGCAGCACGACCGACGGCAGCCCGCGCGCGGCCCGGTAGGTGCCGCGCGGGAGCAGCCCGAGCACGGCCGGCACGAGCAGGGCCACGCCGAGGGCGCCGGGCAGCAGCGAGAGCGGGCGCAGATCCTGAGCGGCGTACTGGAGCAGCCCGGCGCCGAGGGAGATGCCCAGGGCGAGCCGGATGCGCCGGCGGTCGACGGTGGCGGGTGGGGCGGGCGGGCC
>NZ_JAIGQA010000359.1:0-1699 GCF_019733245.1 Streptomyces sp. WAC04114 | reverse complement strand
GTTCGACACGCCGACGGTTGCCGGACTCGCGGCCGGGCTGGGTGAGGCCGACGGTGCAAGGCCCGCACTGACCGCACGCCCGCGGCCCGACCTGGTACCGCTGTCCTACGGCCAACGCCGCCTGTGGTTCCTCGACCGGTTCCAGGAAAGCAGCACGACCTACAACATCCCGGTGTCGGTCCGGTTGCTCGGCCCGGTCGACGGCAGCGCCCTCGACGCGGCCCTGCGCGACGTCATCCGTCGTCACGAGGTGCTGCGCACCGTCTTCGTCGAGGTCGACGGCGAGCCCCATCAGCGGGTTGTCGCGCCGGAGGAGCTGGACTGGGACCTGGTGGTGACCGAGGTCGCACCGGAGGAACTGGACGCCGCGGTCGCCGGGGCGGCCGGGCACGCCTTCGACCTGGCGGCCGAAGTACCCGTCAGGGCATGGCTGTTCCGTGTGAGCCCCGAGGAACATGTGCTCACCGTGCTGTTGCACCACATCGCCAGTGACGGCTGGTCGACCGTTCCGCTGGCACGGGACGTGTCACTCGCCTACGAGGCGCGGTGCGCGGACCGGGCTCCGGAGTGGGAACCGCTGCCGGTGCAGTACGCCGACTACGCCCTCTGGCAGCGCGACCTGCTCGGCGACGAGAACGACCCCGAGAGCGTGATCACCCGCCAGATGGCCCACTGGCGCGAAGCCCTGGCGGACGTGCCGGAGGAGTTGGACCTGCCCGTCGACCGTCGTCGCCCCGCCGTGGCCTCCCACCGTGGGCACAGCGTGCCGGTGACCTTCCCGGCCGAGGTGCATGGGCGGCTGCTGGAGTTGGCGCGGGCCGAGGGCGTGACGATGTTCATGGTGCTGCAGGCTTCGCTGGCGGTGCTGTTGTCGCGGCTGGGCGCGGGTGAGGACATCCCGTTGGGTACGGCGGTGGCCGGGCGGTCGGACGAGGCGCTGGACGATCTGGTCGGGTTCTTCGTCAACACGCTGGTGCTGCGCACGGATGTCTCGGGCGATCCCACGTTCCGTGAGGTCTTGGCCCGGGTGCGGGAGACGGATCTGTCGGCCTTCGGTCATCAGGACGTGCCGTTCGAGCGGCTGGTGGAGGAGCTGTCCCCGGTCCGTTCCCTGGCCCGGCACCCCCTCTTCCAGGTCATGCTGACGCTCCAGAACAACGACGAGGCGATCCTGGATCTGTCCGGCGCCCGCACCGGCAGCAGCCCTGAGGTGGCCCTCGCGGCCAAGTTCGACATCGAGGCAGGCCTCGGGGAGACGTTCGACCAGGACGGCGCGCCGGCCGGGCTGACCGGTTCCATGGTGGCCGCGGCCGACCTCTTCGACCTCGATTCCGTCGAGAGGCTCGTCGAGCGGTGGCGCCGCGCGCTGGAGCTGCTGTCCGCCGACCCGCAGACGCGGTTGAGTGCGGTCGACGTACTGGACGCGGACGAGCGCCGCCGGGTGCTGCTGGACTGGAACGACACGGCCGCCGAAGTGGCTCCCGCGACGATGCCGGAGCTGTTCGCCGGGCAGGTGGCGCGGACGCCGGATGCGGTGGCGGTGGTGGCCGAGGGTGTGGAGCTCTCCTTTGCGGAGTTGGATGCGCGGGCGAATCGTCTGGCGCGGTTGCTTGCCGGGCGGGGTGTGGGTCCGGAGTCGTTGGTGGGTGTGTGCCTGGAGCGTGGCGCGGATCTGGTGGTGGCGCTGTTGGCGGTGTTG
>NZ_JAIGQA010000358.1:0-1760 GCF_019733245.1 Streptomyces sp. WAC04114 | reverse complement strand
GCCCCGCACCACCGCGACCGCCCCGAACCGCCGCACCCCGAGGTCCCCGATCGTCCGCCCCAGCAGCGTGGTGACCATGTACACGTTGTACGGCACCGTCGCCATCTGCTCCGAGCTCCCGAGCACGTCCTGAAGGTACTTGGCACTCCAGTTGGAGACCGTCGAGTCCCCGATGTACGCGACCGTCATCACCAGACACAGCGGCAACAGCAACCTGAAGACGAGAACCTGGCCCTCCCCGGCCGGCTTCTCCGCCTCGGCCGCCGCACCGCCCCGGTCGTCGACGTACCACCGGCTCCCCACCAGCACGGTCGGCAGCAGCACCAGCACGACCGGCAGGTACGACACCCACAGCGCCAGATGCCAGTGCGCCCCCACCCACGCCAGCGAGGCGCCGACGATCCCGCCCAGGCTGTACGCGGCGTGGAAACTGAGCATGATGCTGCGCCCGTACGACCGCTGCAGGCTCACCCCGAGCATGTTCATCGACGCGTCCAGCACGCCGACGGCGAGACCGAACGCCGCGAGCGCGATCCCGAGCTCCACCACCCGCTCCCCGGCCCCGACGCCGAGCAGTGCCAGCAGCACCACGGGCTGGGACCACCGCAGCAGCCGGCTCGGCCGCACCCGTTTCACCAGCCGCTCGGTGGTCACGCTCCCGACTCCGGCGAGGATCGGCACGGCGGCCAGAAACGCGGGCAGCAGCGCGTCGGAGACCCCGTACCGGTCCTGGATGGCCGGGATCCTCGTCACGAGCAGAGCGAAGGCGACACCCTGCACCAGGAAGCTGAACGCCAACGAGCCTCTGCCGCGCCGCAGCACATCAGTCATGGCGGCGAGCGTAGGGCCCTGGCCTACCCGTGGGTAGATCCAGCCAAAGATGAATTTTCCTCAGCTTCGGCGGGTCCGAGTCTCCGGGAACGGCTCACACCAGCAGGTCGACCAGCTCACCCATCTCGGAGAAGAGCCGGGTGGCCCCGGCCAGCTTCTCCGCGGGTGTCATGGCGGTGAACCCGTACACGTCCATGCCGGCTGCGACGGCCGCCTGCACCCCCAGCGGACTGTCCTCGACGACGACGCACCGCTGCGGTGCGACCCCCATCCGCTCGGCCGCGTACAGGAACAGATCGGGGGCCGGCTTGCCCCGCCCGACGTCCTGCGAGCTGAAGATGCGCTTCCCGTCGAACCACCGGTCGAGCCCGGTCGTCCGGTGCCCCACGCGGATCCGCTCATGACTTCCGGAGGAGGCCACGCAGTACGGCACCCCGTCGGCGGCCAGCTTCTCCAGCACCTCGGAGGCCCCGGCCACGGCCACGAGTTCCTGCTCGAAGGCCGTGAACACCCGCGTGTGAAAGACGTCGTCGAAGTCCTCCGGCAACCGCTGCCCGGTCCGCTCGAGGACGAGCTCGTGAATGCGGTGCATCGCCGATCCCATGTAGTCCCGAATGGACTGCTCATAGGAGGTGGGGTGCCCCAGCTCGGTGAGGTACGCCGCGAGCAACCGGTTGGAGATGGGCTCACTGTCGACGAGAACACCGTCATTGTCGAAAATCACGAGGTCATGGCGCATGCATTCGAGCTTAAACGCAGAAAACCCCCGCATCCGAAGATGCGGGGGGTTTTCCCAAAAATTGTTCGGCGGCGTCCTACTCTCCCACAGGGTCCCCCCTGCAGTACCATCGGCGCTGTAAGGCTTAGCTTCCGGGTTCGGAATGTAACCGGGCGTTTCCCCTACGCTATAACCACCGAAACACTATGAA
>NZ_JAIGQA010000357.1:0-1803 GCF_019733245.1 Streptomyces sp. WAC04114 | reverse complement strand
GGGCTGGGGTTCGGGGTGGTGGAGGTGTCGGTGCGGCTCATCGACGGGTTCTCGCCCGGGGAGCTGTTCCCCAACCCGGCGACGTACGCGCTGCTGCTGGGCGGTGGGGCGGCGTTCCTGCTGCTGACCTCGGCGCTGCAGCGCGGGTCGGTGACCACGGCGACGGCCGGGCTGGTGCTCGGGGAGACGGTCGCGCCCGCGTTGATCGGTGTGGTGTGGCTCGGGGACCAGACCCGACCGGGGCTGGGGTGGCTGGCGATCCTCGGGTTCGCGGTGGCGGTGGCGGGGGCGCTGGCGCTGTCGCGGTTCGGGGAGGCGCCGGTGGAGGCGGAGGAGGGCGTCGTCGCGCCACGGTGAGCGGCAGCGTTTTCCCGGCCGCCCGCCCGGACTTCTTCACCTTCCGCGACACATTCGCAGGCTGGGGGTTGCGGCTGCCGCGCAGCTGTCCCGCGGGCAAACGGAAAATGTTTGCTGCATCTTGAACACGGGGTGAGCGCTTTCCGTAAGGGACGGCGTGACCAGTGATCCCGTCACGGTCACCGGGGTTTCTTGGGGGTGGGGTACTTGTCGACGGAGGGGCGAAATGGCATGTCGTCCACGTCTATCGCTTCGCCGGCGAGGGTTCGGCCCTGGCCGGGGAACAATCGTCGCCCGGGCCTGGTGCGACGCGCAGACGCTGACGCCCGGGCCGCCGGCTCCGCCGTCGCAATGGAAACGGTGATGAGTGAATATGAGCGCGGCTTTTCCGCCGGTGCTCCTCTTCAATCCGACGGTGCTTCCCTGTCTCGGTGACCTCAATGCACTGTTTCGCACGCTGTGTTGTGTCTGTGTGTGACGGCCCTCGTCGCCTGGATTCTCAGCCCCGGCTCCAGCGTTTCTTCAGGAAATGGCTGTACCAAACAGAGGAGGTGGGCGGGTGAAGACCCTGCTCATCGACAATTACGACTCGTACGTCCACAACCTCTTCCAGTTGATCGCCGAGGTCAACGGCGAGGAGCCCGTGGTGGTCCGCAACGACGCGTCCGTCGACGCTCTTCCCGATCTCCGGGCGTTCGACAACCTCGTGGTCTCCCCGGGCCCCGGACAACTGGGCGTGGCGCGTGACTTCGGCATCGGGAGCAGGCTGCTCGCGACCTCCCCGGTTCCCGTGCTCGGGGTGTGTCTGGGGCATCAGGGCATCGCACTCGGGGAGGCCGGGATGGTGGGGCCCGCGCCTCAGCCGCGGCACGGGCATCTGTCCACGATCCGGCACGACGGGCGGGACCTGTTCCACGGTCTGCCGCAGCACTTCACCGCCGTTCGCTACCACTCGCTGGCCGTGCGCGAGCCGCTGCCGGAGACGCTGGAGGCCACGGCCTGGGCGGAGGACGGCGTCCTGATGGGACTGCGGCACCGCGGCCGGCCGCTGTGGGGCGTGCAGTTCCATCCCGAGTCGGTCCTCACGGAGTACGGGCACCGCATACTCGTCAACTTCCGCAACCTCACCGCCGAGCGGGCGGGCAAGCTGCGCACGAAGAACACAGCGGTACGGATGGCTCCGGCGGTTCGGCGCCGGGCGGTGGTGCCGGAGTGCGAGACGGGGATCCGGCGTTCGACGGGGGGTGTTCTCGGCGCCGGCGGCGTTCGTCGGCCCGTGGGCGCTGCTGTCTTCCAGGTCGCTGCGATCGGCCGGAGCGCCGCGAACGCGCCCGTCGGGGCCGGGGCGGTCTCGACGGGCGAGGCCGTCGCGTCGAACGAGACGCCGGTCCCGACGCCCGGCGGGGCGGGCACGACCCCTTCACCGGCCTGGGGCGGCCCGGGGGC
>NZ_JAIGQA010000356.1:0-1885 GCF_019733245.1 Streptomyces sp. WAC04114 | reverse complement strand
TGTGGATGAGCGTCGGCGGGTGTTGGTGGAGTGGAACGACACCGGTTCTGTCGGGGTGCCTGTGCTGGTGCCGGAGGCGTTCGAGGTGCGGGTGGCGCGGACTCCGGGTGCGGTGGCGGTGGTCGACGGGGACGTCGAGGTGTCGTATGCCGAGCTGGATGCGCGGGCGAACCGTCTTGCGCATTATCTGCTGGCTCAAGGGGTGAGTGCCGAGTCGGTGGTGGGTCTGGCGTTGCCTCGTGGTGTGACGACGCTGGTGGGGATTTTGGCGGTGTGGAAGGCGGGGGCTGCTTACGTTCCGATCGATGTGTCGTATCCGGTGGAGCGGATCGCGTTTGTGATGCGGGACAGCGGTGCGGTGCTGACGCTGACGACGGATGAGGTCTTCGATGAGCTTCCGGCCGGTCGTGCGCGGGTGGTGGCGTTGGATGATCCGCTGACGGGGATGCAGCTTGAGGCGTCGTCCGCTGACGCTCCCGAAATTCCCCTGCACGGTGCCCAGGTGGCGTATGTGATCTATACGTCGGGTTCGACGGGGCGGCCGAAGGGTGTGGCGGTCACGCATGCCGGTCTGGCGAATTATGTGGCGTCGGTGCCGGGCCGGGTGGGGTTCGGGGCCGGCCGGTATGCGTTGTTGCAGGCGCAGGCGACGGACCTGGGGAACACGGCGGTGTTCGCGTGTCTGGTTTCGGGTGGTGAGTTGCATGTGCTGGCCGAGGAGGCGGTGACGGATCCGGGTGTGGTGGCCGGGTATGTGCGCTCGCGGGGGATCGATTTTGTGAAGGTGGTGCCGTCGCATTTGGCGGCGTTGGCGGCGGGTGCCGGTATGGGGGCTGTGGTGCCGGCGGGTTCGCTGGTGCTGGGTGGTGAGGCGGCGTCTGCTGCGTGGGTGGGTGAGGTGGTGGAGGCCGCGGGTGAGTGTGCGGTGTTCAACCATTACGGGCCCACCGAGACCACGATCGGTGTGGCGACCGCATCGCTGACAGCCGAGACGGTGGAGCGGGGCGTGGTGCCCATCGGAGGCCCCGTCGCCAACACCCGCTTCTATGTCCTCGATGGCAATCTGCGTCCGGTGCCGGTCGGTGCTGCGGGTGAGTTGTATGTGGCCGGTGTGCAGGTGGCGCGTGGCTATGTGGGGCGTGCGGGGCTGACGTCGGAGCGGTTTGTTGCCTGTCCGTTCGAGTCGGGTGTGCGGATGTATCGCACGGGTGACCGGGTGCGCTGGAACACCGGCGGTGAGCTGGAGTTCCTGGGTCGTGCTGATGAGCAGGTGAAGGTGCGGGGTTTCCGGATCGAGCCGGGCGAGGTCCAGGCCGCCCTCGCCGCCCACCCCCAGGTCGCCCAGGCCGCTGTCGTCGCCCGCGAGGACACAACCGGGGACGTCCGCCTCGTCGGCTACGTCGTCCCGACGGGCGCCGAAACGACGTCTGACGTACGGGAGTTCGTGGCGGAGCGGTTGCCGGATCACATGGTGCCCTCGGCGGTGGTGGTGCTGGAGGCGTTGCCGTTGACGGCGAACGGCAAGCTGGACCGCAAGGCCCTTCCGGCCCCGTCCTACGGGGCGGGCGCGGATGGCGGGCGGCGGGCGGTGTCGCCGGTGGAGGAGATCTTGTGCCTGGTCTTCGCCGAGGTGCTCGATCTGCCTGTGGTGGGGGTGGAGGAGGACTTCTTCGAGCTCGGCGGGCATTCGCTCCTCGCGGTGCGGCTGGTCAGCCGGATCCGCACCCTGCTGGGTGTCGAGGTCGCCGTGCGTACGCTGTTCGACACGCCGACGGTTGCCGGACTCGCGGCCGGGCTGGGTGAGGCCGACGGTGCAAGGCCCGCACTGACCGCACGCCCGCGGCCCGACCTGGTACCGCTGTCCTACGGCCAACGCCGCCTGTGG
>NZ_JAIGQA010000355.1:0-1903 GCF_019733245.1 Streptomyces sp. WAC04114 | reverse complement strand
CTCCCGCCCCAGGCCCCCCAGGAGCAGTGACCGACGTGAGCATCCCCGACCTTCCCCTCGTCTCCTCCGGAGGCTGCGGAGACGGCTGCGCCTGCGGCGCGGACGACGAGGCGTACCTGGAGTGCGGCCTGGACCCCGCACTCGCCCAGCTCCTGGCCGACGCCGGCCTCGACCCCGTCGAGGTCGAGGACATCGCCAACGTGGCCCTCCAGGAGGACCTGGCCCACGGCGTGGACGTGACGACGGTGGCGACCATCCCCGAGGACGCGGTGGCCACGGCCGACTTCACCGCACGCGAGGCGGGCACCGTGGCCGGGCTGCGCGTCGCCGAGGCGGTCATCTCCGTGGTCTGCGAGGAGGAGCTCGAGATCGAGCGCCACGCGGAGGACGGCGACCGCGTAGAGGCGGGCCAGAAGCTCCTCTCCGTCACCACCCGCACCCGTGACCTCCTCACGGCCGAGCGCAGCGCGCTGAACATCCTGTGCCGCCTGTCGGGCGTCGCGACGGCCACGCGCGCGTGGGCGGACGCGCTGGACGGGACCAAGGCGAAGGTCCGTGACACCCGCAAGACGACGCCCGGGCTGCGCAGCCTCGAGAAGTACGCGGTCCGCTGCGGCGGCGGCGTCAACCACCGCATGTCCCTCTCGGACGCGGCCCTGGTCAAGGACAACCACGTGGTCGCCGCGGGCGGCGTCGCCCAGGCCTTCCAGGCCGTCCGGGAGCGCTTCCCGGACGTGCCCATCGAGGTCGAGGTCGACACCCTGGACCAGCTCCGCGAGGTCCTGGACGCGGGCGCCGACCTGATCCTGCTGGACAACTTCACGCCGGCCGAGTGCGCCGAGGCCGTCGAGATCGTCCGGGGCCGCGCCGCCCTGGAGGCCTCGGGCCGCCTCACCCTCGGCAACGCCAAGGCGTACGCGGACACCGGCGTCGACTACCTCGCCGTCGGAGCCCTCACCCACTCCTCGCCGATCCTGGACATCGGCCTGGACCTGCGGCCGGCGGAGTAGGGGCGGGTACGGGTCATGCTGCTGACCATCGACGTAGGAAACACCCACACCGTCCTCGGCCTGTTCGACGGCGAGGAGATCGTCGAGCACTGGCGCATCTCCACGGACGCGCGCCGCACCGCGGACGAACTGGCGGTCCTCCTCCAGGGCCTGATGGGCATGCACCCGCTCCTCGGCGACGAGCTGGGCGACGGCATCGACGGCATCGCCATCTGCGCCACCGTCCCCTCGGTCCTGCACGAGCTCCGCGAGGTGACGCGCCGCTACTACGGCGACGTGCCCGCGATCCTCGTCGAACCGGGCGTCAAGACGGGCGTGCCGATCCTCATGGACAACCCCAAGGAGGTCGGCGCGGACCGCATCATCAACGCGGTCGCGGCGGTCGAGCTCTACGGCGGCCCCGCGATCGTCGTCGACTTCGGCACGGCGACGACGTTCGACGCCGTCAGCGCGCGGGGGGAGTACGTCGGCGGGGTCATCTCACCCGGCATCGAGATCTCCGTGGAGGCCCTGGGCGTCCGCGGCGCCCAGCTCCGCAAGATCGAGGTGGCCCGGCCCCGCACCGTCATCGGCAAGAACACGGTCGAGGCGATGCAGTCCGGCGTCATCTACGGTTTCGCCGGCCAGGTCGACGGCGTGGTCAACCGTATGTCCCGCGAGCTGTCCCAGGACCCGGACGACGTCACGGTCATCGCCACGGGCGGTCTCGCGCCGATGGTCCTGGGCGAGTCGTCGGTGATCGACGAACACGAGCCGTGGCTGACGCTGATCGGACTCAGGCTGGTGTACGAGCGGAACGTGTCGCGCATGTGACGGGCGGGGGGCGCCAACCCGCCAAGGCGGGAGGCGCCCCGGCACCCCCGGCAGCGTCGCCCCGGCACCCCCGGCAGCGT
>NZ_JAIGQA010000354.1:0-1971 GCF_019733245.1 Streptomyces sp. WAC04114 | reverse complement strand
CCGGCGCCGGACTATGCCGCGCTTGCGGGGTCGGGGCGTGCTCCGGCCAACGCGCGTGAGGAGATCGTCTGCGCCGCGTTCGCCGATGTTCTCGGTCTCGCCCAGGTCGGCGTCGACGACGACTTCTTCCGCCTCGGCGGCAACTCGCTCATGGTGGTGCGTCTGGTGGAGAGGCTTCGCGGAGCGGGCGTCAGCACCTCGGTGCGAGCCTTCTTCCGGACCCCCACGCCGGCCGGTCTCGCCGCTGCGGTCGACGCGGCCGGGCAGGTCGAGGTCCCAGAGCGCGCGATTCCCGAGGGTGCGACCGAGATCACCCCGGAGATGCTGCCGCTGGTCGACCTGACGGCCGACGAGGTGGAGCGTATCGTCGCCGCCGTCGAGGGCGGTGCGGCGAACGTGGCCGACGTCTACCCCCTCGCCCCCCTCCAGGACGGGCTGCTCGTCCACCACCTCCTGGCCGACGGTGGTGACGACGCCTACGTGATGGTGACCGTGCTCGGCTTCGACTCGCGGGAGAAGGTGGAGGCCTTCACCGCGGCGCTTCAGCGGGTGGTGGACCGGCACGACATTCTGCGGACCGGCCTGGTGTGGGAAGGGCTCCGCGAGCCGGTCCAGGTGGTGCGCCGCCGGGCCGAACTGCCCGTCCGGGAAGTCACCCTCGCCCCCGACTCCGGTGACCCCGTGGCCGACCTGCTGGATCTGGGTGGCCTGTCCATGAACCTCGGCCGGGCACCTCTGCTGTCGGTGCAGTTCGCGGCCGAACCCGGCACCGGCCGCTGGCTGGCGCTGGTGCGGGTGCACCACGTGGTCATGGACCACACGACACTGGAGGTCCTGCTCGGCGACATCAGGGCCTTCCTGGCCGGGCGGGAGCAGGAGCTGCCCGAGCCGCTGCCGTTCCGCGACTTCGTGGCTCAGGCACGTGCCGAGGCCGAACGCGGCGACAGCGAGCGGTACTTCGCCGAGCTGCTCGGTGACGTGACCGAGCCGACCGCGCCGTACGGACTGGTGGACGTCCGCGGCGACGGCATGGACGCGGCGGAGGCGCAGCTGGCGTTCTCTCCGGAGCTGACCCGACGGGTGCGCGAGGTGTCCCGCCGGCTCGGGACGAGCCCGGCGACCCTGCTCCATCTGGCGTGGTCGCGGGTGCTGGCCGCGGTGTCCGGACGGGACGACGTGGTGTTCGGCACGGTGCTGTTCGGGCGGATGAACGCCGGTGCGGGTGCCGACCGGGTGCCCGGCCCCTTCATGAACACGCTGCCGGTGCGGGTGCGGACGGACGAGCTGGGGGTGCGGGAGGCGGTGACCGCCCTGCGCGGCCAGCTGGCCGGACTGCTGGAACACGAACACGCATCGCTGGCGGTGGCGCAGCAGGCCAGCGCGGTACCCGGCGAGCTTCCCTTGTTCACCTCGATCCTCAACTACCGGCACAACACCGACCAGAGCCTCGACGACGAGTGGGGCGTCGACGGCATCCGCACCGTGTACACGCACGACCGCAACAACTATCCCCTCACCGTGGCCGTGGACGACAGCGGCGATCTCATCGGTCTCGACGTCAGCGCGGTTGCCCCCGCCGACCCGCAGGCAGTGGCGGAACTGGTGGAGACGGCCACCGCCGACCTGGTCGCCGCTCTGGAGCGGGTGTCGGCCGGTGGTGCCGAGCAGCGTCTGGCCGAGGTGCCCGTGCTCGACGAGCGGGTGGTGCGCCGGGTGCTGGCGCAGGGCTCCGGCCGCACGGCGCTGGTGGCCGGAAGGTCGTTGCCGGAGCTGTTCGCGGGGCAGGTGGCGCGGACGCCGGATGCGGTGGCGGTGGTGGCCGAGGGTGTGGAGCTCTCTTATGGGGAGTTGGATGCGCGGGCGAATCGTCTGGCGCGGTTGCTTGCCGGGCGGGGTGTGGGTCCGGAGTCGTTGGTGGGTGTGTGCCTGGAGCGTGGCGCGGATCTGGTGGTGGCGCTGTTGGCGGTGTTG
>NZ_JAIGQA010000353.1:0-1972 GCF_019733245.1 Streptomyces sp. WAC04114 | reverse complement strand
GAGGGGGCGGCCTCCTCGCGGGCCAGTTCGGCGCTGAGGCGGGCCGCGAGGGTGGCGCTGGGGGCCGTCGTACCCGCGAGGTCCTCGTCGTCGAGGGGGTCCCGTCTGCCGGGGGCCGGGCCGGCGGCTTCGGGTGGTGCGGGGTCCGGCACGTCCGGCCCGAGGCCGGTCGAGCCCGCCGTGTCCGGCCCGAGGCCGGTCGAGCCCGCCGTGTCCGGCCCGAGGCCGGTCGAGCCCGCTGCGGGACCGGTCGCTCCGGTGGTCCCGGCCGTCCACGCGGGGCCCGTGTCCGTGAGGTGGTCCAGGACGCGGGACAGGGTCGGGGCGACGGTGGCGGGAGCCGTGGGGCCGGTGGCGGGGCGGACGCCCATCGCGTCCAGGACGCGGTGGAGACGGGCCGCGTCGAGGCGCCACTTGCGGTCCACGACCTCGTCCGGGTACTCGCTCCAGTCCACCGGCGACCAGTCGGGGCCGGGCCCGGCGGGGCCGCCGTGGAAGAGGCGGGCGGCGAGCAGGGAGGCGGCCTCGTCGACCGTGCCCGGCTCCTCCAGCAGGTCGCAGGCGGGCCGCTCGCCGAGCCGGGACGCGAAGCCCTCGGCCAGGCGGTCGCGCCGGGACAGCTCCGTGAGCGCCGCGACCACACCGGCGTCCAGCCGAGACGGCCAGCGGCCCATCCGCCAGGCGGGCAGCGCGACCCGGGTCAGCAGCCGGTCCCAGCCCGCGTACGCCAGGCCCACCTGCTCCTGGGCGACGATCCGCAGTCCGTAATCCACAGCCTGTGCACGCTCGGCCGCCGCGGCCGCCACGCCCCGCTCCAGCTCGGCGGCATGGACCCGGCAGCTGCGCAGCAGAAGCCGGGCGACCCACCCGACCCCGGCGAGCACCGCCCGCGACACCGGGTTACGCCGGGGCTCCGAGGCCACGGCCACCGCGGCGTCCAGGCCCCGGACGAAACGCCGGGCCGCGGCTATGTCCGGGTGGGCCGAGGGGCCCGTACCGGCGATGACCGGGGCGAGGACCGCGCGCAGCTCGCCGACCCGCATCCACCACAGGAACGGGGAGCCGATGACCAGGACCGGTGCCACGGGATGCCGGCGGTGCACCTGCTTGCCCGCTCCCGCGATGTCGCGGTGCTCCTCGACCGGGGGCGGGGCGTGGGCCGGGTGGGTTCGGTCCTCCAGCCAGCTGTCGCAGTCCGGGGTGAGCGCTATCGCGGAGGGCGCGGGGACGTCGAGGCGGTCGGCGAGGTCGCGGACCATCCGGTACAGATCGGGGGCCGCCTCCTCGGTGACCGGGACGGTCGGGCTCATGGCGGGCCGGGCCCGGGCGACGACCAGGGCGATTCCTGCGGCGGCCAGCAGCACCAGGACCGCGAACGGCGTCAGCACCCAGCGGGCCGCGTCCCAGACCGGACCCTCGAGACGGTCGCCGACCGCGCCCGCGAGCAGGATCACGGCGACTGCGGCCGGCAGCAGGGCGACGGCCAGGGCACGGCTGCGGATGCGCAGCACGGCCAGTGCCCGTGCTCGCGCCGCCTGCGCGCCTGCCTCCACACCCATTCCGGTCACAACCGACCTCACCCCCTCCCCGTTGACCCGACGCTGCCCTTGCTCACTCCCCCACTGTGGCACCCGTCACTGACATCGCAATGCCGGTGGGCCAAGTGCCGGAACGCTTGCGCCGCACCCTAGTTGGGGCTCCGCCCCCCGTCAGCCGGAAAGGGCATCGGTCACTCGATGGAATGGCTTTGGGGAGAGGTGGATGACGGAAAACGAGCGTTTGGCTCCCGCCCTTCGTATACAAGCCCCCGTATATGAGCCCGGGTATACGAGCCCCCGCCCCTCGCATGGTGCAGGCCCCGGATCCTGAGACGGATCCGGGGCCTGGGGGGTTCATCGGCGGCGGGATGATTTCACCGCTCCGGCCGCTCGGGAAAGGAAGGCCTCACGGGGGGCCTCACGGGGGGCCTCAC
>NZ_JAIGQA010000352.1:0-2048 GCF_019733245.1 Streptomyces sp. WAC04114 | reverse complement strand
CTTCCTCGTCGCAGCGACCCAGAATCCGGTCGAGTACGAGGGCACCTACCCCCTCCCGGAAGCCCAGCTGGACCGCTTCCTCCTCAAGCTCACCATCCCCCTGCCCTCCCGCCAGGACGAGATCGACGTCCTCACCCGCCACGCCGAGGGCTTCAACCCACGCGACCTCCACGCCGCCGGCGTACGCCCCGTAGCGGGCCCGGCCGACCTGGAGGCGGCCCGCGCGGCGGTCGCCAAGACGACCATCTCCCCCGAGATCACCGCCTACGTCGTCGACATCTGCCGCGCCACCCGCGAGTCGCCGTCCCTCACCCTCGGCGTCTCCCCCCGAGGCGCCACGGCGCTCATGGCCACCGCCCGCGCCTGGGCCTGGCTGACCGGCCGCGACTACGTCATCCCCGACGACGTGAAGGCCCTTGCCCTGCCGACCCTCCGCCACCGCGTGCAACTCCGCCCGGAGGCCGAAATGGAAGGCGTGACGGCCGACTCCGTCATCAACGCGATCCTCGCCCACGTCCCCGTCCCCCGCTGATGGCACTCACCGGACGCGCCGCCCTCCTCGCGGCCCTGGGCTCCCTCCCCGTCGGCATCTGGGAGCCCAGCTGGACGGGCATCCTCGCGGTCAACGCCCCCTTGGCCGTGGCCTGCGCCTGCGACTTCGCGCTGGCCGCCCCCGTGCGCCGCCTGGGCCTGACCCGCTCCGGCGACACCTCGGTACGCCTCGGCGACACCGCGGACGTCACCCTCACCCTCACCAATCCGTCCCGCCGCTCTCTGCGCGCCAGGCTCCGCGACGCCTGGCCCCCCAGCAGCTGGCAGCCCGGCACGGAAACGACCGCCTCCCGCCACCGCCTCACGGTCCCCCCGGGCGAACGCCGCCGCATCACGACCCGCCTACGGCCCACTCGACGAGGCGACCGCCAGGCCGACCGCATCACCATCCGCTCGTACGGCCCCCTCGGCCTGTTCGCCCGCCAAGGCACCCACATGGCCCCCTGGACGGTGCGTGTCCTGCCCCCGTTCACCAGCCGCAAGCACCTGCCCTCGAAGCTGGCCCGCCTGCGCGAACTGGACGGCCGCACCAGCGTCCTCACCCGCGGCGAGGGCACGGAGTTCGACAGCCTGCGCGAATACGTCCCCGGCGACGACACCCGTTCCATCGACTGGCGCGCCACAGCCCGGCAGACCACGGTCGCCGTACGCACCTGGCGCCCGGAGCGCGACCGCCACATCCTCCTGGTCCTCGACACCGGCCGCACCTCGGCCGGCCGCGTGGGCGACGCACCGCGCCTCGACGCCTCGATGGACGCGGCTCTCCTCCTCGCAGCCCTCGCCTCCCGCGCCGGCGACCGCGTGGACCTCCTCGCCTACGACCGTAAAGTCCGCGCCCTCGTCCAGGGCCGCACCGCGGGCGATGTCCTTCCCACCCTGGTCAACGCGATGGCCACGCTCGAGCCGGAGCTCGTCGAGACGGACGCGCGTGGCCTCGCAGCCACCGCTCTGCGTACGTCTCCGCGCCGTTCCCTGATCGTCCTGCTCACGACTCTGGACGCAGCTCCCATCGAAGAGGGTCTGCTCCCGGTCCTGTCCCAGCTCACCCAGCGCCACACGATCTTGCTGGCATCGGTGGCCGACCCGCACATCACCGACATGGCCAAGGCCCGTGGCGATGTCGACGCCGTCTACGAAGCTGCCGCAGCCGCCCAGGCCAAGTCGGAACGTCACCGCACCGCGGAACAACTGCGCCGGTACGGCGTCACGGTCGTCGACGCCACACCGGACGACCTCGCGCCGGCACTCGCGGACGCGTATTTGGCCCTGAAGGCGGCTGGACGCCTCTAGCGAATAAAAGCCCCCCGAAAGGGGCCCTGAACGCAGAAAACCCCCGCATCCGAAGATGCGGGGGGTTTTCCCAAAAATTGTTCGGCGGCGTCCTACTCTCCCACAGGGTCCCCCCTGCAGTACCATCGGCGCTGTAAGGCTTAGCTTCCGGGTTCGGAATGTAACCGGGCGTTTCCCCTACGCTATAACCACCGAAACACTATGAA
>NZ_JAIGQA010000351.1:0-2145 GCF_019733245.1 Streptomyces sp. WAC04114 | reverse complement strand
CCCTCGCACCACCCGCCCCGCGCATCCCCTTCACCATCGACTTCTCCTCCTCGGCCTACTTCCACAACAGCGACGACGGCCTGCTGTTCGGCCTCGCCGACCCCGCCCAGCCCGACGGTTTCGACACCACCTGGACCCCCGAGTGGCTGGAGCTGTTCCGCGACGTCGTACGCCACCGCGCCCCCGCCCTCGCCGGCCTGCCGACGGCGGGCGGCTGGGCCGGGCTCTACGAGGTCACCCCCGACCACAACGCCCTCATCGGCCGCTCCACCGAGGTCGTCAACTTCCTCTACGCCACCGGCTTCTCCGGCCACGGATTCCTCCAGGCACCGGCGGTCGGCGAGATCGTCCGCGACCTCTGCCTGGAGCGCACGCCCCGCGTCGACGTCGGCCCGCTCGCCGCCGACCGCTTCCGCACCGGCGCCGGGACCCGGCCCGAGTCGCACATCGTGTGAGGCGCGAAATATTCGGCTGCGCACGGGAGTCGGGGCCGTTAGCATCCGACGCGATGACGACTCACTCCCTGAACAGATTGGGGGACCCGTCCGCGCAAGGTGAGTGCTGATGCCCACCGACCTCGCGAACGGGGACTCCCCGCTTTCCTTCTGGCCGCGCGTGCGCGAGTTCGCCGTGCCGCCCTCCATGATCGAGACCGCGACCGCGCGCCGCCGTGCCGGTGACTGGGCCGGTGCCTGCGCCGCCGCGAACATCGACGTCGACCTCCGACTCCGCCTGGTGGCACGGCGGTACGGCCGGGAGTTCGCCGCCCGGCTGCGGTCCGACCTGCGCCACCTCGCCCCCGACCTGCTGCGCTGGCACATGCCGAGGATCGCCCCCGACGGGCTGCTGCGGCCGGGCCTGACCATCGCCCTCGCCCGGTACGGCACCCCAGGCTCCGGAGCGCCGCACCTCGTGGTGCGCACGCCGCCGGCCTGGGCGGACGCCGGGCAGCGGATCAGCCTCGCCCTGTGGGACGCGTCCCGCACAAGGGAGACCGGCGGCCATCCGCACCCCCGCCCCAGCCGGCGCTTCCGGTTCGACCTGCACCCCCACCTGTGGGACGCGCGCCGGGCCGGCGACCTGCGGGCGCGCTCCGGCGACGGCGGCCCGGACCCGGACCACGGCGGGCTGCTGCCACCCGGGCACCGGTGTGCCGTGGACCGGTGGCAGGCCGAGGCGGAACTCCTGCTGCGGGCCGAGGGCCGCCCTGGCGACAGGGTCTGCGTACGGCTCGGGGCCCGGCACCGGATGGTCCTGGACGTGCCCGGCGACGGCCGCGACGCCGCCCTGTCCTACGCGCCCTCCCGCGGCCCCTCGCTCCCCGTGCTGCCCGACGCGGCGACCTGGGTACTGCCCGACCTGGAACTGCTCCGGGCCGGGGCGATCGACGCCGGGCGCCTGCATCCGCTGGTCGCCTCGGCGTTGGGGGCCGAGCCGACCGGCAACGCCGGGATGCCGGAACGGGCCGACGACCCACGGGTGGTGGAGTGCCGGGGTGCCCGGCACCGGATCGGCCTGGTCGGGGGTGTCCTGGCCGCCCTCGACCACGATCCGGCCGAGGTCCGCCGGGAGGAACTGCTCGCCGCCTTCGGCGGGCCGCCGCTGCCCTGCCTGCGGGCCGTCGACCGGGCACACCGCCGGCCCGACTGCCTGCCCGGCGTCCGCGAACGCCTCCAGCACGGCGACGTCGCCGGTGCGCTCGCCGCCGTGGAGACCCTGCTGGGCCCCGAGGCGGTGCTGCGCGACGGCCCGCTGCGGGACGCGCTGGAGACGGCGGCGCGGCGCCGCATCGCCCACGGGCTGTACCGGGCGGGCCTGGAAGGCCCCGCGCCCGGCAGCCTGCGCCCCTGGGACCGCCGCCGCTCCCGCGACGACGGCCCGCACCCGCGCCACATGTGACCCGCCGGGCCCGACCGGGCCGACTGCCCCCCCTCTTTCCCCCCCTCTTTCCGCCCCCCTTCCTCCGCCCCTCTTCCCCCCCTCCTCCCTCCCCCCCCCCTCCCCCCCCCCCCCCCCCCCCCCCCCCCCCCCCCCCCCCCCCCCTCCCCCCCCCCCCCCCCCCCCCCCTCCCCCCCCCCCCCCCCCCCCCCCCCCACCCCCCCCCCCCCCCCCCCCCCCCCTCCCCCCCCCCCCCCCGCACACCAC
>NZ_JAIGQA010000350.1:0-2160 GCF_019733245.1 Streptomyces sp. WAC04114 | reverse complement strand
CGCACCGACCGCCCCCGCATCACCGAACTGCGCCTGTCCGCCTTCACCACCCACCGCCGCGCCGCGTTCCCGCTCGGGCCCCTCACCCTCCTCGCCGGGCCCAGCGGCTGCGGCAAGACCAGCGCGCTGCGGGCGTACGAGGCCCTCGCCCGGCTCGGGGGCGGCGCGGAGCTCGGCGAGGTGTTCCCCGACCCCGTCGCCTGCGTACCGGAACGGGCCCGGCCCGACGCGCAGCGCCGCCGCGGCTTCCGCATCGGCTGCACGGCCGACGGCCCCGCGGGCCCGGTCCGGCTCGACATGGCCGTACAGGCCGAGCCCGAACTGCGCCTCGTGGGCGAGCGGTTGTCCGCCGACGGACTGGTCCTCCTGGAGACCGCCCTGCGCGACCCGGGCAAGCGTGCCGTGCAGGCCGCCTGGCACACGGCTGGGCCGACGCTGGTGACCCGCGGCCCGCTCCCGGACGACCGGCTCGGCACCGCCCTGCTGCCGCTGCGCGTGGCGGGCAGGACACCCGGGCAGCGCAGGGTGCTGGCGGCCGCCGAGCAGATGGTCGTGGCCCTGCGCTCGGCCTTCGTCTGCGACCCCGAACCCTCCCGCATGCGCGGCCCCGTGGCGGCCGGTTCCGGCCACCTGCTAGGCGGCTGCGGCAATCTCGCCGACGTGCTGTGGCGCACCCGCTCCGAGTGCGGACGGCGGCACGCGCAGTTCGTGGCGGCGGTGGCCGCCGGCTGCGCCGGGCCGGTGGCGGATGTGCTCGCCCGGGCCGAGGGGCCCACGGGGACGGTCCGCGCCGCGCTCGACCGGGGCGACGGCGTCGTCACGGACCTCGGCCGGCTCGGTGACGGCGAACTGCGCTACGTGGCCCTCGCCCTGGTGTTGCTCACCGGGCCGGGCGTGCTGGAGGTCGACCCGGCCGGCGAGGTCCCCGCCGCGCTCCAGACGCTCACGGTCCTCGCCGACGGCTTCGACCGGGGCCTGGACGGACGGCAGCGACTGGAACTGCTGCGGCTGGCGGCCCGGATGTGCGAGCGGGGGCACATCCGGCTGGTCGGCGCGGTCAGCGACGGCTCCTGGGCCGCCGGGACGCAGGGCGCCACGGTGGTACACCTGGACCGTGACTGATCCCCTGGACGTGGCCGGACTGCAACGGCGCCTGGCCGATTTCGCGGCCGCGCGGAACTGGCAGCAGTACCACACCCCCAAGAACCTGGTCGCCGCGCTCAGCGTGGAGGCCTCCGAACTGGTCGAGATCTTCCAGTGGTTGACGCCCGAGGAGTCGGCCGGGGTCATGGCCGACCCGGACACCGCGCACCGTGTCACCGACGAGGTGGCCGACGTGCTGGCGTATCTGCTCCAGCTGTGCGAGGTGCTCGGCATCGACCCGCTGGCCGCGCTGAACGCGAAGATCGACCGGAACGAGCGGAGGTTCCCGATCTGACGGCACGCCCCGCCCCTGTTCCCACCACCTGGAGCGAAGAAGTCCACTTGTACGCTGCGTAGTCGAATCGCGGCTCGAATCCGAATCGTTGTCCGCAATTTTCCGCCTTCCTCTGGCTTTTCGTCTCACACCCCTTCACGCTGGGTAGTGAACAAGGGAGTGCGGGCAGACGGACGCGCGCAGCGCGTCGGACAAGACGGGGGCAGCGCATGGACGCGGTGCGGCTCATCGTGACGAGCAGGCGGTCCCTGGCGGCGGGCGGCGACGCGCGGGAGACCCTGGCCGAGGTGTGGCAGGCGCAGGCCCTGGCGCAGGCCATAGGCAGCCGTCTGGCGGTCGCCGGACCACCCGAACTGCGCGGCGAGGCATTGGGGTTGACTGAGCTGGCGGGCCGGGGCTGCGGCGTCCTCGACCCGCCCGAACTGGGCCCCGGTGAGCTGCGGGCGGGCCAGCTCACCGAGTTGGGCGACGCCCGCCACACCCTGATGTACCTCGGCGGCCTCCTCGGCGAGGTCGGCATCGCCCTCGTCGCCCTGGCCAGCGCCGCCGGCGACGAGGGCACCTACTGGCAATGCATGGAGGCCATCGACGCGGCGGACGAGTCCCGCGACCGCGTCCTGGAGATGCTCCGCAGACTCGCGGACCGGGAACAGACCGTGCCGGAGAGGGAGGCGGGGTGAGCCGGGAGAGCCGGGGTGAGCCCCTGCCTCCCCTGCCTCCCC